>CALRWX020000044.1:0-31169 GCA_943371975.1 Pseudanabaena sp. UWO311
AGCATTGATAGAAATTTCTGTTGTACTTTACTCTCTATCTTCGGTACTATATCGATGATGCTATTCATTTGGTGTTTTGTTTCAACACTTGCACCTTATCCGATGAATAGCTTTTTTGTCTCCTTTTTTTATTTGTCCGCAGTATTGTCATAGTTATCTTTAAAATATGGCTAGACAGTTAGAGATTTGGAATGATCGCACTGATATCGCCAACCGAGCATTGATGTTGTGTCAAATTGCCTATGATGAAGCGATCGCTAAAGATGGCAAATTTACCATTGTTGCCGCAGGCGGAAGTACGCCTCGCGTATTATATGAACTCTTAGCTAGTAAGGAATGGGACTGGACAAAGGTACATGTTTTCTGGGGAGATGAGCGCTATGTCCCTGTTGCCGATCCTCAAAGCAATGAGGGGATGACCCGTCAAGCTTGGCTGGATCGCGTAGCCATCCCTGCGACAAATATCCATGCAGTGCCTACGGAGCCAGATGATCCTGCGATCGCTGCGACCCAGTATGAGCAACATATTCAAGAATTTTTTGCGGTGGGTGCAGGTGAGATACCCAAATTTGACTTGATTTTGCTAGGCATGGGCGACGATGGACATACCGCTTCGTTATTTCCCCATACCCCAGCGTTAAAAATTCGCGATCGCCTTGTCACAGTTGGGGAAAAAGATGGGCAGCCAAGAATTACTTTTACCGTACCTTTAATTAATCAAGCTAAAGAAATAATTTTCATGGTTGAAGGTGCAGCCAAAGCAAAAGCTCTCAAGGCTGTATTAGAACCTAATGGTGATACCAATCAATATCCTTCTCGATTGATTACAGGCAATACGATTTGGCTTTGCGATCGCACTGCCATGAATCAGAAAATATCTTCAGAATCTTCATAATTATGTCTAAGTTAAATCCACAGCAGTATGAGCGACTGAGGCGCGAAGCTAAATCTCCCTATCGTGGTCTCCGCATATTTATTTACATGGCTTTTGCGGGATCTGGATTTATTGGAGCAGTAGTTTTTTTTGCCAGACTTATCGCTGGAAATGGTGAATTAGAAACAAATTTGGGGAACTTTATCTTACAGATTGGCGTACTTGCTTTGATGATCTGGCTGTATAGAAATGATCGGGATAAAAAATAATTAGTAATGATAGGCTGCGCCTTGTAGTGCCTGTCATTGATAATTGCTTGTGCAAAATAAATTACCAAAACCCGTAAAGTTGCGCCCCAAAGGGGCGCAACTTTACGGGTTTTGGTTTGTAATTAAGTGTGCCTATCTACTTAGGACGGCTTTGAAGTATCATGAACACTTAGGTTTCATATTGGGTTTGGGATAGCTTGATATGCAAAGTTGCAAGAATGCCATAGAAGAAATGGTAATCACGGAAATTGACATACAAATTTCGCACTTACCACAATATCGACGTGACCAAATTAACTTAAGCGAAGTTGCAGCCTATGCACTTAACCGCCTTCCACCGATGTATGCCACATCTAAAGCGGGATGGTTGAGACAGCGAAAAAAAGCGATCTCTGAAATGCGTTCACAGATCGAATCAGCAGTACGGCGCGCTCTGATTAGTGTTAAGCCTGATGCACTGCGAGATAAGCGCCCTTTACCTTCTCAAGAAGTTGGCAACCATGCTCGGTCTCTTGCTGAGTTACAGCAGATTCTAGGTGCGGAAAATGCATCATGGAAAGATATTCCTTCAGCGTTAGAAAATGCCTTGGTAACGATCAAGCTCAAAAACGCAGTTAGCAATACCTACATGGGTACTGGTAAACGTGATGCGATCGCCGCCAGAGATGATACTGCCTTTAGTCGAAAACCTCCAGAAATTTCTTGGAAAGGGCGCTCAATGGCGACTTCCACTAGTTTGGCTCAGGATGAACAAAAGGCAAGAGATTTTCAAACCTATATGGTGGATGTCAATTATCAATTTAGTAACGTTTTAGAAAAACTAGTACTCTCCCTTGCCTACCATCAAATTCAAAAACTTCATCCCGCGATCGCGGATACTGTCGATCTGGGTGAAGCTACTGCCTATGTTTTAAATCGCCTGCCAACTATGTATGCAACGACAGAAAAGGGTTATAAAGAACTACGATTACGAGCAAGGGAGGTCTATGGGCTGGAAGTTGTCACTGTTTTGAAAGAGGCGATCGAGGTTTGTGTGGAAGTGCCAAATGTCGAAAAAGTGCCGTTACCTTTAGCCCGTTTTGAAGCAGAACAAGAGCAGGCTTTAGATCAAATAAGGTGGATTTTACAACGTGATGATATTAATTGGCGTAATGCTCCATTTATTGTGGAGGAATGTCTGCAACAGTCTATTGCTAACGAAATTGAATGGCGTAAACGCAGCGATTATAACTATTCCTAATAATTATCTTAGTTCGAGTGGCTGGCGCGAAGCGCCAACCACTCGAACTAAGATAATGTCCCCGATCGCATTTTTGACCACAGATCTTTATATTGCAGAACTGTCGATGCAGATAATGGTGAAATTAACTCACTTTTGGCTAAAATCTCTTTGGAAAAAAATTTGATTGGATCGGATTTAATACTCGCTGGAACTTGATCAAGTTCACTGGATGGACTAACTGCATCGGTTAAAGATGTAATTTGAGCAGCGATCGCAGGTGTTAAACAAAAATTCATCCATTCTGCTGACGCGATCAGCGATTCTCCTTTAGGCATAACCCAAAGATCACTCCATAGGGCTGTCCCATCTTGAGGGATGACAACTTTGAGAGTAGGATTTTGGCGTTTAGCCTTGTACATATCACTCGTCCATCCCACCGCAGCCAACGTGTCATCCGCCAAGAGAGACTGTAAGTAGTTCTCAGAACTATAGGTTAAAACTTGGAAGTTCAAGCTTTTTAGTTCTTGTGTCAATGTCGAAAAAAGATCCTGACGTTCTACTAGATTTTCCTGTTGATAGGATTGACCCATCTTTTTTAAGACTAGCCCAATAACTTCTCTTGCATCATCTGGCAAGGTCAGTTTGAGCTTTAACTCTGGTCGCCATAGGTCAGACCAGTGGGTAATATCAAACTTGAGTTTGTCGCTGCGGTAGGCGATCGCTGTCGAGCCCCAACGATAGGGAATTCCCCATACCTGATTATTGCGCGTAACGCTTTGTTGCCAGAAGGGACTGAGCTTTTGCCATTGAGGGATTTTTTCTAGTAAATTAGGCGCAATTGGCTCAATCAATGAATTAGCGATCGCCAAATCTAGCCATCCATCCCCAATGCTAGCTATATGGGGTAATTTATCTTTGGAATTTGGATAATTTTGGATTTCTTGCCAAAGCTTAGATGGTGTATTTTCGGCTTTAAATTCAATTTTTTGTGGAGACTTTGCTTCAAATTGGCTAATCACTTTGCTGGGGATTGCGCCTAGCAAACCCGTAATTCTCAAGCGATCGCGTTGATCTAAAGGATTAGATAATTGACATCCCCCCAGCGCGGCGATCGCTGCACCACCCAAAACCAAAAACTTGCGTCTATCCATATATCTTTCAAACATAGCTCCTTCATTAAAGCTCAAAAATGGGGTGATTCCTAAAACCCAGATAAATTTTAAAAATTTATCTGGGTTTTAAGAAAACGCAAAGTTCTTAAGAACTGAAGCCAAAGCTTGTGCAGACCGCGTAGCTTTCTACACAAGCTTTTAATCTACTTATTTAGAATACAAACCCTGTAAGGTGGGAATAAAGGATGGATAAGAAATAGCAGCAGATTCAGCGCGATTGATCGCTGTTTTGCCCTTGGCAACTAGAGCCGCGATCGCTAAACTCATCGCCACACGGTGATCATCATAACTATCGACCTCTGCGCCAGTAAGTAACTTAACGCCGACAATTTCCATGCCATCGGGATGCTCGGTGACATGTGCGCCAAGCTTCGTTAATTCTTTGACCATGGCAACAATGCGATCGCTTTCTTTGACTCGCAACTCTTCAGCATCTTCGATCACTGTTGTTCCTTCGGCACAGCTTGCCGCGATCGCCAAAATGGGAATCTCATCAATCAGTCTAGGAATAACCGCACCACCAATTCTGCAAGCCTTGAGGTTTGCCGATCGCACATGTAAATCGGCAACGGGTTCGCCTGTAACTTCCCGTTTATTCTCATAGGTAATGTCGGCTCCCATTTCCGCAAGAATTTCTAATATTCCTGTACGAGTGGGATTAATCCCGACATTCTCAATTACCAAGTCAGAATTGGGAACAATGGATGCGGCAACGAGCCAAAATGCGGCGGAACTGATATCCCCCGGAACCGTAACTTCTTGTCCAATTAGTTTCGCGCCACCTTTCACAGAAACGGTATTGCTATCAATGTCTACGCTTACCTTTGCGCCAAATGCTGCCAGCATTCTTTCACTATGATCACGCGATCGCTCTGGCTCAGTGATAATCGTCTCGCCATCCACCATCAAACCAGCTAACATAATGCAGGACTTGACTTGAGCCGAAGCCACAGGAGATTGATAGTGAATCGCCTTAAGATTTTGTCCTGAAATAGCGAGGGGGGCACGCGCTCCATTTTCTCTACCCCAAATATTTGCGCCCATTTGCCGTAAAGGATTAACTACGCGAGACATGGGGCGCGATCGCAATGAGCTATCTCCTGTCACTGTAAAAAAGCGATCAGGGTGACTTGCTAAAATACCTAACATCAATCGGAGGGTTGTCCCTGAATTTCCAGCATTCAGAACATCTACAGGTTCCTTAAGATTTCCTAAACCAATACCTCTAACTATCACCAATTCCGAGTTAAGCTCAGAAATTTCTGCTCCCATCGCAGAAAAGCAAGCCGCCGTACTACGGGGATCTTCACCTAGTAATAAACCACGAATTTGGGTTTCTCCTTCAGCTAATGAGCCAAGCATTAAAGCTCGATGGGAAAT
The DNA here is from genome assembly GCA_943371975.1 of Pseudanabaena sp. UWO311. Lineage (GTDB taxonomy): Bacteria > Cyanobacteriota > Cyanobacteriia > Pseudanabaenales > Pseudanabaenaceae > Pseudanabaena. The sequence continues at coordinate 4,918 of CALRWX020000044.1, forward strand.
AGATTTGTCTCCGGGGATGGTAATTTTGCCGCGCAAGCCCTGAGGTAATTGGCTGGCATCAATATTGAGGAGATGATGAGGCTGCGTAGTATCGAGGTCAATCATGTTAAAGTCGGTTAGCAATTAGTATTAGATTAAGACAAAATCACGGCAAAGTTAGACTTAATCAACGTCATCACCAGCTTTTATGAATTCCACTGAGCCAAATTCTGATGATTTAACAGCGATCGCCGCAGACATCGTTGCCGCCAGCAACAGTGATACATCTCCCCAGTCGCCACAAAACTTGGGAACATTTCTTGATCGTCTCTATGGGACTTTGTTTTTACCGAAAGTCACCTTTGAGCAACTCAAGGCGCATCCATCCTTTGTTCAAGCTGCGATTATCATTGCCCTTGTAAATATTCTCGAAACCTTACGCCTCAATCAGCTAAGTATCTTAGGGGTTATCTGGTCAGTGATTAGTGGTGTGATCGGCTGGTTATTTTTCACATTTTTACTCAAACAATTAGCGGGTGTTTTTCAAAAAAATGTGACACTTTCTGAACTGCTAACTCTCACAGGCTTTGCCAGCATCCCTTGGCTATTTATTGCTCCCGCCCTTAGCTTGCCATCACAATATCGTGTTCTTGCCGCGATCGCTGTAATCATCTGGTTCATCATCTGGCAAGTGCGGAGTGCATCAGTTGCTTTAGGGATTAAAAGCTGGAAAACTCTAGCGATCGTGCCACTTGCCATTGCGGGTGGTGTGGTTGCTCTAGTTTGGCTAGGAAATACTTTTAAATTATTACTGAGTATTAGTTTTTAGTAAATCACAAATAAAGAGGTGACGCAAAGCGCCGCCACTCATCTTTTGGGTATATAGCAAAAGCTTGTATTGCTATATATTCCATTAAAAACTTTGGTTGTGTTAGCGATCGCCAAATCTTTATGCTATCAATTTAAAGCAGAAAAAGCACCCTATAGGGTGCTTTTTCTGCTTTAAATGCTCAAAAAATTATGTGCAAAGCACTACTTCTTGAGGAAGCTACTAAAGATTAGATAAAGCTCCTCGTACTCCCTCACGGGAAATCTTAAGATATTCCGTGTTAACACCTGACTCGCGGGTCAGCGAAACCTTGCCAGTACGGGCAATTTCTCGAATACCAAACTTATTTAACATTTTTAAAATCGCTACCATCTTGCCTGGATCGCCCACCACCTCAATCGTCAGGAAATCATCGGCAACATCAACAATACGGGCGCGGAAGATTTGCGATATTTCAATGATTTCTGATCGCACATTCGGGGCAGCATTCACCTTGACGAGCATCAACTCGCGCTCAACACAAGGAATATCGGTAAAGTCTAAAATAGTGATCACATTGATCAGTTTATGCAACTGCTTCGTGATTTGCTCAATCGTGTGATCGTCGCCTGAGACAACCATCGTAATGCGCGTAAATCCATCTTGTTCAGCAGTCCCGACCGCAAGGCTCTCGATATTAAAACCTCGGCGGGCGAACAAGCTTGCAATACGGGTCAGTACGCCTGCCTCATCTTGGACGACAACGGAGAGAGTATGTTTCATGGTGACAAATTCGGAAAATAAACAGCACAGTAGACTATATTAATGACTTTGGTTACTTTATTGCGACTAACAAGCTACATATTGGTCACGATTAAAGTGCTTTGTTCTTAAAACTAAGTCAGGGTGTTATTACGCCTTACTTTAGTCAATCTATTCAAACATTAAAAGTATGACTGCTCAGTTTCATCATATTCCCGTCCTTGCCGAACCCACGATCGCTGCTTTAGAAATCATCCCAGATGGCGTATATCTCGATTGCACCGTTGGCGGTGGTGGACATAGCTCCTTAATTTTGCACGCTGCGGAAAATGTGAGCTTAGTAGGGATTGATCGCGATGAAATGGCGATCGCGGCGGCAAGTCAAAAATTAAATGATTATGCCAAGCAAGTCACCTATTGGCGCGGGAACTTTTGCGAATATAAACCTAGTCCCGACTTACTTTTTGATGGCATCTTGGCAGATCTAGGTGTAAGTTCTACTCAATTTGATGTCGCCGAACGTGGGTTTAGTTTTCGCGAATCTGGCGATCTTGATATGCGGATGGATAATCGCCAAACGCTCACCGCCGCCGAAATAGTCAATCATTACAAAGAAGTGGAACTGGCGAATATCATTTTTAAATTTGGGGAGGAGAGACTCTCTCGCAGAATCGCTAGTCAAATTGTCGAAAAGCGTCCTTTTAAAACGACCTTAGAACTAGCTAATGCGATCGCTGCTTGTGTGCCATCCAGTTATCGACATGGCAGAATCCATCCTGCCACCCGCACCTTTCAAGCCCTAAGAATAGCTGTCAATCGCGAATTGGAAAGCCTTGAGAAATGGTTAACCGTTGCTCCCAATTGGCTGAAAACTGGCGGTAAAATCGCGGTAATTACCTTCCATAGTCTGGAAGATCGCATCGTTAAACATACTTTTCGTGAAGATGAGCGTTTACAGGTTCTCACCAAAAAAGTAATTATCGCCACCGATGAAGAAAATAAAGCAAATCCCAGAGCGCGATCGGCAAAATTACGAATTGCCCAAAAGAAATAAAAAAAGCGGTGCAAAGCACCGCTTTTTTTTGTTATATCAATTTCTAGAAGGAGAAGGTGGTACGAACTACACCAACCGTTGCAGTACCGTTAAGAGAATTGCTACCTTGGTTGAATACAAAGAATACACCAGGAGTGATGCTGATATTCTTTGATACAGGAATACGGTAGAAAGTTTCGAGTTGATAAGGAGTGTTAGGACTTGTTGCGGCTAAGAAATCACTAGCAGAAGTAAACCCTGTGGGAAGTGTACCACTTGCACTACTGGTAAACAATGGCTGACCAAAGGAAATGGCTGCCAAGTCACCTTCGGTGAACAAGTCTTTACCAGATAGAGCTGCTAACCAGCTAGTGTTGGTTGTGGAAAGACCGGCTACTGAGCCATTAAAACCATCAATGAATGTATAAGATCCCCAAGCATTGAAGGTGAATTTCTTGGTGATGTCCCAAATAACACTACCAACAACGGTATTGCTCTTGAACCCAGTGGTATCACCAAATTGTCCATTACTATCAGAGTTCAAGCCTGCATTTAGAGTTCCACCGTTGGTGTAAGCATTAGCATAACCAATACCAAAGGTGAGGTTGTCAGCAGGCTTGAGAACGAACTGAGCAGCAATCTTGGTGTCTCCACCACTTAAACCGCCATTACCAGTTGCAGCACCAGCATTATTTGCACTGTAGGCAGCTTGGAAGTTAACCTTGTCAGAAAGCTTCCAGTCAAAACCTGCAACGGCTAGACCACTTGCGCCACCAGCAGAGGCAATGCGGATTAATGGACTGTAACGAGCGAAGCGAGAGATTCCACCTTGGCCATCGCTTTCAAGAGGGTTCAAAGGATTGAGAATGTCTTCTACTTGACCAATTGGAGCGATGTAAGCAGTGAAGCTATCGCCGATGGGGAACTTGTAGGTCAAGCGGTTAATTTCAAAATTGTTAGCTACGGTACCGCTTTCATAGGAAAGACGGCTGGCATTAGGCACACCTAAACCAGGATTAGTGAACACTCCAGTAGCAGTAGCAGTATTAGCGTCAAATCTTCCTGCACCATTAGTGTTGGAAGCTTGCAAACGTGTTCTCAACAAGTCCTTACCAGTGAAGCTGGTATCAAGGTTGAGACGAACGCGGTAGTTGAAAACGACGTTTGCACTATCTTTACCAGTTGTAGCATTAACAGTTGTACCGTTTTGACCAACGATACCGTCAGAAGCAGCAGCTAGACCGAAGATTGCTTCGCCGCGCAGCTTGGTGGTGGTGGAGAATTGTTGAGCTTCGAGTTTAGCGGTCTTAGCATCAAGAGCATCTACACGACCGCGAAGGGTGGCAAGTTCAGAAGCGAACTCTTCTTGAAGCTTTTGGAGAGTTGCGAGGTCTTCTTTGCTAACCTTGTCAGCTAGACCTGAAGAAATAATTTCATTGATCTTGTCTAAGCAAGCATTCAAACCAGCAGCAAATTCATAGCGGCTAGTTGCTTGTTTGCCACGGAAAGTACGATCAGGGTAGCCAGCGATACAACCGTAGCGCTCTACCAAGGATTGCAATGAAGTGAAAGCCCAGTCGGTAGGACGAACATCACTGAGTTGAGATACTGATGTAACGTTTTGAGCAACAACGTTGGACTTAAAGACATCAGTATTTGCGGTGCGGATAACCTCAGAAGTATTAGCTTTGCTATTAACTTGAGCAGCAGCTTGAGTTTCTGCGTTAGCGGCATTAGCGAGCAATGATGATGCCGCAACAGTAGCGGCAATTACTACTGGTTTAACGAAGCGATAAGCTTGATTTGATTTATTAGACATTTAATCCGAACTTTAACTCACAACACCTCACACATTACACTAGATTCACAAAAATAGTAGCGATGATTACATTTTTTCATTAACTAAGAGTAAATACATTAGAAATATCTATGCTTGACATAGATAAATTATGGATATTCATAGTCAATAAATTGCTTGACAAATTGGTGCTATTTTGCATCCATCCAGTTTTTGCCTGTGTGGATATCAACTTCCAGTTTGACGGATAATTCTAGTGCTGATTCCATAGCCGCCTTGATTTTAGGTTGTAGTTCATCAATTTCATGGGGCGGAACTTCAAATACAAGTTCGTCATGGACTTGCAAAAGCAGCCGAGCTTGATAGTCTTGCAAAATATCATGGACATGCAGCATGGCTCGTTTCACAATATCGGCGCTAGTTCCTTGGATGGGGGCATTTACTGCCGATCGCAACAAAGCCGCCTTTTGATAGCCTCCAATTTCATTAAGCCCACGAAAATAGCGTCGCCGTCCTAACACAGTTTGCACATAGCCATCACGCTCTGCGGCGGCTTCCACACTTTTCATATAGGTGGAAATTCTTTCATAGCGCTGGTTAAACTTTTCAATAAACTGCTTGGCAACCTTGACAGGTACACCAATATCACGACTAAATTTTTGCGCTCCCATGCCATAAATTACGCCGTAGTTAATGATTTTGGCTAAACGACGCTCATCACTTGTGACTTCTTCCTTTTCTAAAAGAAGTTGTGCAGTGACTTTATGCACATCTTCTCCCGCGTTAAAGGCGCGAATTAATTCAGGCTCTTGGCTTAAATGGGCAAGAATCCGCAATTCGATTTGTGAATAATCAGCAGCCATCAAGATCCAATCAGTTTCAGGAATAAAGCCTGCTCTAATGCGCTTGCTAAAGGCGGTGCGGATGGGAATATTTTGTAAGTTAGGATTAGAGCTACTCAAGCGTCCTGTCGCGGTTACAGTTTGATTGAAATCGGTATGCACTCGCCCAGTTTTGGGTTGGATCAAGGATGGCAAAGCATCGACGTAGGTGGATTTAAGTTTAGCTAGAGTGCGGTTTTCAAGGATTATGTCAATGAGAGGATGCTTGCCTTCTAGTTTATTGAGAACAGCGACGTCTGTGGAATAGCCTGTTTTGCTTTTACGTGAATTTTTAGTAAATCCATCGCCCAGAAGTTCTACTAAAATCTCGCTTAATTGCTTAGGAGAATTGAGATTAAATTCTTGTCCTGCCTGTTGATAGGCAGCGATCGCTAAAGCATCTAAATCCTTTTCTAGTTCCTTCGAGAAAACACCTAAATATTCTTTGTCAATCCTAATGCCGCGCCATTCCATTTCGGCAAGGATTGGCTCTAGGAGGATTTCCACATTTTGGAATAAATCCCAAAGTTCAGGAACAGCGATTAATTTCTCTTGCAAGATGGGAACGATGTGATAGGTGATGTAGGTATCCATACCGCAGTATTGAGCTACAGATGGAATTGAGATTTCGGCGATTGATTTGAGTTTGCCGACTAGGGTTTTGTAACTGACGGTGCGAATTTGCAATAAATTCATTGCCAGATCGTCGAGTTTATGGCTTGTCTCAGGGTCAATGACATAACTTGCGATCATCGTATCGAAGATCACACCCGCTAGTTCAATCCCTGCGGATTTAAACATCAGGCGATCGAACTTAGCATTCTGTAAATATTTGGGATAGCTCGGATCTTCGAGAATGGGTTTAAGGATTTCTTTTACTTCTCCCCATTTAAGATTTTGTCCTAAGCTATGGCTTAAGGGAATATAGGCGATTTCGCTAATAGAATCTCCCCAACAACAGCCAATACCCACTAATTCTGCTTCAAAGGGATTTAAGGCTGAGGTTTCTGTATCCCATGCTGTCGGTCGCTTATGACTAAGGATTTTGCATAGTTCCTCTAATTTAGGAATGGTGTCAATAATTTGCACATCTAATTTGAAAGATGCGGAAGTAGCGATCGCCTGTTCTGCCTCCTGCTTAGCAAAGTCAAACCACAATTCCTCCTCATCTTCATTTTGAGATTCATTTTGAGAAGATAAAGATTTCTTGCTTTCTTTTCCCTTTGAGAAAGGGACTGGCGGTGATAGCTTCTCGTAATTGCCTGATAACTTAGCTTGAATTTGATCAACCCGATCAACAAAAGCTTTAAGCTCCAGTTCTTCTAATAATGGAATTAATTCTGTTGTATCAAAACCAGTCAATTTACAATCAGCGATCGCGATGGGTAGAGGCACATCAGTTTTAATGGTTGCCATAAATTGCGAATGTTTAGCATCCTCAATGCCTTGCTCTAACTTCGTCTTGATCGAACCCTTCATCTGTGGGATTGCTGTCAAAACATTCTCTAAACTGCCATACTCAGTGATTAACTTAACCGCAGTTTTTTCACCAATGCCACGCACACCAGCAATATTATCGGAGGCATCTCCGCATAGAGCTTTATAGTCTACAACCTGTGTTGGTAATACGCCTAGCCGTTCTTTTACCTGTTCGGCATGGTATTCCACGATTTTATCTTTTTGTCCCACGTTCAAGACAGAAATTCGCTTGTCAGCATCAATTAACTGAAACAAGTCGCGATCGCCGCTTAGGATTTTGACTGTATAGCCCTCAGCACTCGCCACTTGAGAAAGAGTTCCTAATACATCATCCGCTTCAAAACCTGCTTGGGTAATCGCTGGCAAATTCATCGCCGCTAAAACTCTCTGGAGGTTTTGAATGTCAGGGATAAAACTTTCAGGAGTTTCCGAGCGATTTGCTTTATAACTATCATCAATTTCATGGCGAAAAGTTGGTTGAGCAAGGTCGAAGGCGATCGCTACAGCAGCAGGTTTTTCGCGATCGAGCATTTCGATTAAAGCCTTCAGGAATCCAAAACAAATACTCGTGGGAATTCCTGTGGAAGTTCGCAATCCACCTTCGGGGTGTTTGCCAAAAGCATAAAAGGCGCGAAACGCGAGGGAATGTCCATCGACAAGTAAAAAAGTAGGATGAGATTGATTAACAGAATCCATAATATTTTTAATATTTTTTAGGCTTTGAGAGATCGCCAAATCCGATAGATAGAGCTAGTTTTTCGTTTGAGCCACAAGATAAATGCGATCGCTGAGTTGTCGTAATAATTGAGCAATATCGCCATCGGTAGATTGTAATTGCGCGACCTTTTCGCAGCTATACATCACAGTTGTATGATCTTTGCCGCCTACAGCTTCACCAATTTTGGGTAAGCTGAGATTTGTATGTTGGCGCATTAAATACATGACATATTGGCGAGCTTGGCTAATTTCTCGGCGGCGCGAATTTCCTAAGAGATCCGCCAGATCAATATTTAGCATTTCGGTAACAACGCTCAAAACCATCTCAGCAGATACTTCCACTGGCTCCTTAGGAGGGTTGAGTACTGGAGCGACATTTTCCACCGTCATCGGCAAGCCTGAAATGGAAATATAGGCCACGGTGCGGACTAAAGCACCTTCCAATTCCCGAATGTTAGAAGTATAACTGGCGGCGATGTAATGCAGAACATCGGTAGGAATTTTGAGATGGTCATATTCGGCTTTCTTTTGCAAGATCGCCATGCGCGTCTCTAAATCGGGAACTTGAATATCCGCAATTAACCCCATCGAGAACCGCGAACATAGACGTTCTTGTAGACGGGGAATCTGAGCAGGGGGGCGATCGCTTGCCAGTACGATTTGTTTGCCCGTTTCGTAAAGAGTATTAAAAGTATGGAAAAACTCCTCTTGAGTATATTCCTTACCTTCAATAAACTGAATGTCATCGATGATTAACATATCGATCTCACGATATAACTCGCGAAATCTCTGCATACTGTCCTTACGAATTGCCGAGATGAGATCATTAGTAAATTGTTCTGTTGATACATAGGCAATTCGCGCCCTTGGTTCAATTTCCAAACGGTAATGGGCGATCGCCTGCATCAAATGCGTCTTACCTAAGCCCACACCACCACATAAAAACAAGGGATTAAATTCACGACCGGGGGACTCAGATACTGCTAGTGCTGCCGCGTGAGCCATTCGATTGGTGGAACCCACCACAAACCGATTGAAATTGTACTTAGAATTGAGGTTGCTAGGACGAGGTTGATGATGACTCTCAACCTCTGGATTATTCTGCCCATTGGCAGGGGGGATTGCGGCAGCCATTGCTTGCACTGCCTCAGCCGCGATCGCTGTTTCTAATAGCCCCTCTTGATTTCCTTCACCTTCAGTCACTTCATTACCGGGCTGACCACTCGGAGGCTCCCCACTCGCAGCCGCTACAATATAAACTTCAACGGGATAGCCCAAGATTTCGGTGACAGCATCGGTAATATTTTGAAAATAATATTTGTGTAGCCAATTTTTCGCAAAAAGAGAGGGTGTACGAATTGTTAAACAATCGGCTGTAAGCTCATCAGCCACAACAGTCTTGATCCATCCTTCGTAGGTAGGACGGCTAAGTTGGCTTTCAAGAAGTTCAAGTACTTGATTCCAGAGGGTTTCTAAGGAAATATCAACAGACATTGTTGGTCAAGAGGGCTAACAGCGAATTACGATCTTATCGCGTGTACTAAATTTTTGGAAAATTACTTATATGAACATTCCGTGGAATCCATCCGATAAATCTAAACCCCGAATAGCTCTCACTATAGGTGATCCTGCAGGAATTGGGACAGAAATCATTTTAAAATCTCTTGCAGATCGCAATTTACTCAATCTAGGAGCTGATTTCACAGTGTTTGGCGATCACCGCTATCTTGTTGAAACTTATAACCTATTAAAAAATTTAGAAACTCATAATATCCTAATTGCCGATCCCGATGGCATAGAAATTATTAATATTTCCACTGATAGTGAAATTTTACTAGGTGTTGGTGATCGTGTAAGTGGGGCAGCAAGTTTTGCTTACCTAGATGCCGCAATCACTGAAACTCTAGCGGGAAAATTTGATGCGATCGTTACGGCTCCTATTGCAAAGTCAGCTTGGAAACAGGCAGGACATGACTATGCGGGACAAACGGAGTTATTGGCGGAACGTAGCCAAATTGATGATTTTGGGATGCTATTTGTCGGCAAATCACCACACACAGATTGGGCTTTACGGGCGCTATTGGCAACGGTGCATATTCCGTTAAGTGAAGTTGCAAAGAAGCTTACACCTAAACTCATCGAACAGAAATTAGAACTATTACGCCGATCGCTATTGCAGGATTTTGGAATTACGCATCCAAGGATTGCGATCGCGGGGATCAATCCCCATAGCGGTGAGCAGGGACAACTAGGTCGCGAAGAACTTGACTGGTTACAGCCACTAATCGATCGCTATCGCCAAGAACATCCTAACGTACAGCTTACTAATCCGATTCCACCCGATACGATGTGGGTAAATCCTGCGAAGGCTTGGGGCGATCGCGATCGGATTAGCCTTGGTCATGACGCTTATTTGGCTATGTATCACGACCAAGGCTTAATTCCTGTCAAACTCTTAGCCTTTGATCGTGCTGTGAATACAACTATTGGGTTGCCTTTCGTAAGGACATCACCCGATCATGGCACGGCTTTTGATATCGCAGGCAAGGGTATTGCCGATCCTGCCAGTACAATCGAGGCGATTAAATTAGCGATCGAACTGGCCAAAATCAGACAAGGAAATTTTATTAAGTCCAAATCGCAATTTTAATCCTTACAGCGATCGCCTATTCACCATCAGATTTCCATGCGATCACCATATTTGGCTCAGGATCAGGTAATTTGCGCGTAATCACCGCCGCAGCTAAAACCATTATTGCTGATACCCATAAACAGCCCACTAACCCATAAAATTCATAAATCAACCCAGAGAGAACAGTTCCTGCTAAGCGTCCGACTGAATTTGCCATGTAATAGAAGCCAACATTTAGCGCTACTTTGTCATCGTCAGTAAAGGCGAGAACTAGGTAAGAATGTACGGATGAGTTAAAGGCAAAGACGACGCCGAAAATTAGTAAGCCGCCGATAATCACGAGGTTTGCAGGAAGATTTAATTGTAAGGCGATCGCAATAATTGCAGGAACTGCAATTAAAGATGTCGTCCAAAATTGTACAGTTTGCGATCGCGGTGGCTGCCCAGAACCAAAGCGCTTAATTAATTTCGGTGCAAGGGATTGAATAATGCCATAGCCGATTACCCAACAGGCTAAGAAGCCACCAACTTGATAGAACGACCAACCTAAAATACTTCGCAAAAATACAGGCAATCCCACCACAAACCACACATCTCTAGAGCCAAAGAGAAAGAATCTTGCTGCGGATAGAAGATTAATTTCAGAGCTTTTGGAAAAGAGTTGTTTGAACTTAACTTTTGCCTTGATTTTGCCCATTCCCTTGGGTAGGAATAAGCCTGTAGACAAGAGCAGGAATAAACCTCCCGCCATAATCCATAGGGAATTCACAAATCCACATAGTCCTAATAAAGCACTTCCTACAAAAAAACCCACACCTTTAAGGGCATTCTTAGAACCTGTGAGGATGGCAACCCATTTGAATAAAACTGATTGAGCATCTTGCGGCACAACTAAGCGAATCGCGCTTTTAGTACTCATTTTTGTCAAGTCTTTGGCAATTCCTGAAAAGGCTTGAGCAATCATCACATAGAGAACTGCTAGCCACTCCGCCCATGCAGGATTAAGGAAAGATAATAGTAATAGGGCAAAAATCTGTAAGCCAATTCCTGTGTAGAGCGTGATTTTTAGCCCCAATTGCGAGCCAATCCATCCGCCTAAGAAGTTGGTAACGACTCCAAAGAATTCATAGAATAGAAATAATGAAGCGATTTGAATCGGGGTATACCCAATATTATTAAAATAGAGCAATACCAACAGTCGCAAAGCACCATCGGTAATCGTAAATCCCCAATAGGTGAGGGTGACGAGAACATAGTTCTTGAAGTTTGCTTGAGATGCAGTAGAGGAGGTCATAGGTTTTCTATAATAATATTTGCAGCAAGATTGAGCCTGCGAAGCAGGCTCAATCTTGCTGTTATAAAGCGATCGCCACTTTTCGCGCTAATTCCGCCATGCGACAGGAATAACCCCATTCGTTGTCATACCAAGCCAAAATCTTGACCTGAGTTCTGTCCACAACCATTGTCGAGAGGGCATCAATAATGGAAGATCGCGAATCATCTTTGTAATCAATAGAAACTAAGGGACGTTCTTCGTAACCTAAGATTCCTTTGAGTTCACCTTCGGCGGCTGTTTTTAATAATTGATTGACTTCCTCAATTGTGGTTTCTCTTTCCACTTCAAACACACAATCCGTAAGTGAAGCATTTAGCAAAGGCACGCGCACAGCTAATCCATTTAACTTGCCCTTGAGTTCGGGATAGATGAGAGTTATTGCTGTTGCCGATCCCGTTGTTGTGGGAATTAGCGATAAAGCCGAAGCCCTAGCACGGCGTAGATCTTTGTGCGGTGCATCGACGAGGGTTTGCGTGTTGGTATTATCGTGAATCGTGGTAATCACACCATGCTTAATTCCTAAACCTTCATGAATTACTTTCACCACAGGCGCGAGACAATTGGTAGTACATGAGGCGGCGGTGAGAATATGATGCTTTTCGGGATCGTAGAGGTGATCGTTGATTCCCATGACGATATTTAGGGCTTCTTCTTTGACAGGAGCCGCGACAATGACTTTCTTTACGCCCTTGGTGAAATAGGGATTTAAGGTTTCTGGGGTGCGAAATTTGCCAGAACATTCCAAAACTAGATCAATACCTAATTCTTGCCAGTTGACTAATTTGGGTTTGGTATATTCGCTAAAACTAAGGGATTTATGATCAATTCGAATGCGATCGCCTATTAACTGCACATCATTTTGCCATCGTCCATGTACCGAATCAAATGTGAGTAAGTGCGCCGCCGCCTCTATACCGCCCTTGATTTCATTAATATGCACAAATTCTAATTCAGGAAACTCCCAAGCAGCCCGCAGAGACAATCTGCCGATTCTGCCAAAGCCATTAATACCAACACGCACAGCCATAGATTATCTAAAGATTAAGTATGCTTTAAATATTGATTAAAATAAATATTTATGATGATCAATATATTCATTCTGCCTGTATTTGTGAAAATCTGTCAATGTTATAGAAAATTGCTGGCGCTCTCAATCAAAAAATGACAGTGGTCAGTTAAGGCGTGAGGGAAGAAAAGCCCCGTAATGATAGCAACTCCAGCGTAGAAATCGGAGGATGATATAGCCCGATCGCCATAACGGGAGTCTTGTCGCTAATAGCCGTGTAGGGATGCTCAGGTTTGAGCCATTCGACACGACGATTTCCCTGTGAGCATTTGATTTTGATGGCAACTTCTAAACCATGCCGCCATACTTTCGGATGTCAATACTCATGGCTTACTTCGGTGGATTTGAGGAAGACACTTGCCATTTGCCATATTTGTTGAAAATAGCGTCGTTCTCCATCGGTAAACCATCGGATGTATTGACTTGCCTTAGCCCATTGCCATGCTGTTTTGGTTGCTTTAGCAAATAGTTCCGTATTTTTCACTCCTGCCCTTGCTTCAATCCAATAGCGACACTTACGTTCAATGTTTAACATCTTCTCTTCGCTTTTGACATCCTTATTTATTTTATAGTATTTCCCAAAAGGTCTAATAATGTAATTATAGATACCGAATTTAGGCTGGATCCTGTAGTATTAATTGTATAGATTGTTCTATTTGATTAAGATCTCAATCATTAAAATTGATAAAATTGAAAATATGACCGCAACTGTGACTGCATCCGTAATTACCCCACTCCGTCCTGTGAGTAAAGATGGCTTAGAAGCTCTTGCTGCTAAAGCACAGGCTAATCCTAATGTAATCGGTACATTGAAAGTAAAAACTGTCTGTGAAGGACAATTCCGCAACCTTAACTATGTGCGAAATTTACCTGAGCATGTAATTGACGAGCCACCAACACTATTGGGACAAGATACTGCTCCTAACCCTTCTGAAGCTTTGCTAGCTTGTCTGGGATCTTGCTTATCCGTCGGAATTCACGCTAATGCAATTATGCGTGGCATTACACTTTCTAAGCTAGAACTACATCTCGAAGGCGATATCAATATCACAGGTGTTTGGGGCATCGGCGATCTATCTAAAAAGCGTTTAGGTATTAGTGCTGTGCGAGTCAAAGTAGATATTGAATCTGATGCAACTAAAGAAGAACTTGCCGAACTTCTAGAACATGCAAATTACTGGTCACCAGTTGCAAATACATTCCGTAATCCTGTCGATATGGAAGTGTCACTAGCATAATGCAAGATATGCTGCGCTAAGAGCGGCATATCTTGTGTAATCAAAAAACACTAAAATTTAAGAGAAGGAAAGAAATAATGCAGGTCAGTGACACCATAATCATCAAGCAATCTCAAGCAAAACTACTCACTGATGCAGCATTAATGCAGAGTTTAAAAGAGGCGATCGCCCAAAATTTAGCACCTAATGTGACTAACATCGATCAACAAGGAATTTATCCAGAAGAATTTTTGCGCGATATTGGTAGTCTGGGTGCTTATGGTCAGGGCGTTAGTACTGAATATGGTGGCACGGGACGTGGCGTATTGCCTGCATTAAAAGCGATCGAAATGGTGTCGGAAACTTGCCTCAGTACAGGGTTCATGGTTTGGTGTCACAATGCATGCTCTTGGTATCTGCAAAACACTGACAATCCTTTTCTAAGAGAACAAATCTTACCTCAAGTTGCTACAGCTAAAGTTTTGTCTGGCACGGGTTTATCGAATCCGATGAAACATTTCGCAGGAATAGAGAAGATCAAAATTATTGCTACTCCTTGCGAAGGTGGATATATTCTTAATGGAACCTTACCATGGGTTTCTAATATTGGCGATCAGCATTTATTTGGAATATCTGCTCAAATAGAAGGAACTGACAACTATCTGATGGCGATCGCACAGGGTGGAATGCAAGGGCTAGAACTAAAGCAAGATGTGCATTTTATCGCTCTCGAAGGGACAAATACCTTTAGATGTTTGTTTCGCAATGCTTTTATCAGTCATGATTGGGTATTGGCGGCTCCTTGCGATCGCTATGTGGAATACATCAAAGCAGGATTTATTTTAATGCAGGTGGGGATGGGCTTAGGTTTGACCCAAAATTGTATTGATTTAATGCGAAGGATTGATAGAACTAAGCAACATGTCAATCAATACCTCGATGATCGTCCCGACGAAATGGAAAGTGAACTTGAAATTCTGCGCCTGAAATCCTATCGTTTAGCTGAAGCGATAGGGCATGGTCGAGAAATTGTTAGCAAGGAAATTTTGCGGGAAGTAATTGAATCAAGAGCAACTGCTTCAGAGTTATCGCTTCGTGCTTCGCAATCTTTAATGCTCCATGCAGGAGCGATCGCCTATGTGCATGGCAGTGTTTATGATCGCCGATTACGCGAGTCATACTTTGTGGCAATGGTAACGCCTGCTCTCAAACATTTACGCAAAGTATTAGCAAGTATGTCTTAATTTAAAATTCCTAATTACTACATAATTTAGAGCTTTAAATTTAGAAATATAGCTGTCGCCAGTCTTGTTAGGATCTAAAACCCATTGAAATCTTAGTTTAGAAAAAGATTTCAATGGGTTTTGCTTGAAAAACAATAAATTAGTTGCCATGAATCCAAGAAATAATCAATATGTCAATGCTAAACAGTACGCAAAAGATTTATCTTGAATGATGTGAGCTTAGTAAGAATTATACAAACATATGAACACCTGAATTTATAGTTTTATTGGCTTTATAGCGTTATAAAAATTAATTGTATACATTATTAAGAATAATTTACAAGCCATCTCTATATTGATAACGTAATATTTTCCGTATATATCTATACTGATTTAATTGTAGACAAGTTGCTAAAGTAATAACAATTAAATTTATACCTAGCTGCTTATAGCTAATTAGACTACACTCAATTAAAAAAAAACTTTCTTTAAAGTAGAAATTGCAACTAAATTATGACATCTAACTTAATAGAACAGATGGTAGCTTCAGCAATAGGAAATAGCTCTATTACAAATAGTATTTCTAATTACTTTAGCGCTCAAGTAAATAATCTAAGGGATGCTTGCCCTTGCGGTGCAAATCACAGCGTAGATCAGCATCACAGTGTTATGGAAGGAATGCCCACAGACCCTGTGGAGTTAGTAAATGATCTGATTCGGATGGGTCATTACTCTGATCATGTTCAGCTATTGGCACAGTCATGGGAAACTACAGCAATGAAAGCTGACCTGTGGCAACTTTTAGAAGCTGGTTCATTATCCCACGCTTCTGAAAGCCAGAAGCGTATTTGCTATGATCTCATCAAAATGGCTGGTGGTGTCGAAGAGGCTTTTAGTGCGGCTTTTGGACCTCAAGCCCAGGAGTTTTTTTCCGATACCTTACAGTCTAGTACTTTCCGTCGGCGGGAATTCCTGATTAAAGTTGCGGCAGCGGCAGCAGTGGTAACGCTTACAGGTTGTCCTTCATCTCTTCCTGAGACTCCATCTAAAGCTACAACTAATACCCCTAATACACCTCCTGCGGGTGTTGAGAAAACAAGTTTAAAAGTTGGGTTTATTCCGATCACCTGCGCGACTCCGATTATTATGTCGGAGCCTTTGGGTTTTTACTCCAAGTATGGCTTGAAGGTAGAATTGGTGAAAATGCCTAGTTGGGCGGCTGTTCGTGACTCAGCGATCGCAGGTGAGTTAGATGCTTATCATATGCTCTCGCCCATGCCGATTTCCATGTCTCTAGGATTAGGTTCTACGGCTTTCCCTGTCAAGCTTGCCAGTATTGAGAACATTAATGGTCAGTCGATCGCGGTTGCGAAACAGCATCTTGGGAAAGTTAAAGAGGCTAAGGATTTCAAAGGTTTTAGCATTGGTGTTCCCTTTGCCTTCTCAATGCATAATTTGCTGTTGCGCTATTATCTGGCATCTGGTGGGATAAATCCTGATAAAGATGTCCAGATTCAAGTCATTCCACCACCCGATGCGATCGCGAAAATGACTGCTGGGCAACTGGATGCTTATCTGATGCCTGATAACGTAGTTCAACGCGCTGTGTTTAACAAGATTGGCTTTATCCATCTATTGACCAAAGATCTATGGCCAGGACATCCCTGCTGTGCATTTGCCGCTAGTCAGAAATGGATTCAGGCTAATCCTAATACCTATCGAGCGATTAATAAAGCCATTATCGATGGTGCAGGCTATGCTAGCAATCCGAAAAACCGCGAAGAAATTGCGAAAGCGATCGCTGGCAAGAACTATCTCAATCAACCCGAACCAGTCCTCAAAGCAGTGCTCACTGGTAAGTTTGAAGATGGTCAAGGTAATACTCTTGATGTTGCTGATCGCATCGGTTTCGATCCCTATCCTTGGAAGAGTTTCGCAAAATGGATTTCTTCGCAGGCTGTGCGTTGGGACTTAATGCCCAAGGATAAAGCTGATTACAAAACTATTGCTAATGACATCTATCAATCCGATCTAGCGCGAGAGTTGGCTAAAGAGCTTGGACAAACTCCACCTACAGAAACTGAGCGTATTGAAAAATTGAAGTTTGATACCTTCGATCCTGCTAAACCTGAAGCCTATGTTGAAGAGCAAATCAAACAGTTTAAGGCTTAATTTTAGTGACATGTAGGGTGCGAAGCGCCCTACATGTCACTATTTCAAAAAGTAATTCTTCAATAATTCCCAAACATTATTTTTCAGGAAATTTATGAATCATTCTCCTCCTGCCCCTAAATCTCGTGTACGCTCCAATCCAGTCATGGATATCATTCGGCGGATATTGCCTACCCAAGACTACCAAGCATTTGTGCTGTTTTTGCTGATATTTAGCGTAATATTAATATTTTGGGAATATGGGGCAACTTCTGGTTGGTTTTCGCCATTGATGCCTTCTGCGAAGAGTACCCTTAGCGACTTTTGGGGATGGATTTCTAATCCCTTTTATGTAAAAGGAACCAACGATAAAGGCATTGGTTGGCATCTGCTGACTAGCTTACGCCGCGTGGCGATCGGCTTTAGTGTTGGCGCTGCGATCGCTATTCCCACAGGTGTTTTAATTGGTCTATTCCCTGTTGCTTCCAAAGCCATTGATCCGTTTATCCAAATCCTTAAGCCTGTTTCACCACTAGCGTGGCTACCCATAGGACTAGGATTGCTGCAAGATTCCGAAAGCACTGCTATCTTTGTGATTGCGATTACTAGCCTCTGGCCAACGCTGATTAATACTAAGTTGGGAGTAAGTAGCGTCGATCCTACCTATATTGACGTGACTCGAACCCTTGGAGCTTCCCAATGGCGCACAATTACGAAGGTGATTTTGCCTGCCTCGGCTGCTAGCATTGTCGCAGGAATGAGAATTAGTGCGGGTATTGCTTGGCTAGTCATCGTTGCTGCGGAGATTTTACTCGGCGGCACTGGCTTGGGATATTTTGTTTGGAATGAATGGAATAACCTCAGTATTACCAGTATCATTACTGCCATCCTTGTAATTGGAGCAGTCGGACTGATTATAGATCGGATGTTTGGATTGCTACAGCATTGGGTGTCATTTGGGAGACAAGTATGAACAACGTATCTTCAATGCCCAATGTCGCTCTAGTAGAAGAAACTAGCCAACCGCAAATTTCTATCCGCAACGTATCAATGATCTATCGCGGTAGAAGAGGGTTTCTCAATCGCCTAACTCGCCGCACATCCAATGACTATATAGCTTTAACAGATATTGATTTTGATATTGCTCCCAATACTTTTGTTTCGATCATTGGTCCTTCTGGTTGTGGCAAATCTACGCTGCTAAACTTGATTGCGGGTTTAACTACTCCCACTAGTGGCTCAATTGAGATCAACGGCGAAGAAATCTGTTCGCCAGGACCTGATCGCGGCGTAGTATTTCAGAACTATGCACTGATGCCTTGGCTAACAGTTGCGGAGAACTTACACTTTGCGATCGAAACGGTTTATCCTAAAATGTCTCTCGCCGATCGGAAAAGTCGCGTTTATGAATATATCGAACTGGTTGGTTTAAAAGGAGCCGAGAAAAAGCATCCCCATGAACTTTCTGGTGGTATGAAACAAAGGGTTGGCATTGCTCGCGCCCTTGCGATCGATCCTCAAATCCTGTTAATGGATGAACCCTTTGGCGCACTTGATGCACTCACTCGTGGCTTCCTCCAAGACGAAGTTGCGAGGATTTGGGAACAGAAACGTAAAACTGTGGTAATGATTACTCACAGTATAGAGGAAGCCTTGCTGCTTTCCGATAAAATCGTAATGATGAAGCGCGGTCCCGCCGCAGGGATTGATGAAATCCTTGATGTACATTTCCCTCGTCCACGATCGCGTGAAAACCTCGATCAACAATCGGGATATCATGATCTCAAATCGGAAATGGAAAAGCATCTTATGCGCGAAACTCGTGCTGTTGAAGCCGCGAGAATATAGAAAAGATATAAAAAGATTTGTATGGCAAATTTTTTTACATGCCCAATAAAACGCCTAGAAATATAAAAAACATTATGACAGTTGAATTTCCATCTTTTACTCAAACTCTATTAGCCGCCAAAAAAGCCAAAGGCTTAAGCTTCGCTGACCTTGAAAAGGTATTAGGTCAAGATGAAGTCTGGATTGCCTCTCTTTTGTATGGTCAAAATAGCGCTAGTGTTGAACAAGCCACTAAAATCGCTGATGCTCTTGGACTAGGGGAAGATATTACTGCGGCTCTGAGTTCTTATCCTAGTAAAGGGCTGGGACCAATAGTACCCACAGATCCATTGATTTACCGCTTCTACGAAATCATGCAAGTCTATGGCTATCCAATGAAAGAAATCATCCATGAGAAATTTGGTGATGGCATTATGAGTGCAATTGATTTTACTCTCGATATCGACAAAGTGGAAGATCCAAAAGGCGATCGCGTTAAAGTAACGATGAATGGTAAGTTCCTACCTTATAAAAAGTGGTAGCATGGCTGGAGATCAGCAAATGACGTAAAAGCTTTAGCGTAGGGACTAACGATCAATAGTCCACACGCTAGAACTAGTATTAATCGCTATGCCTAATATGCAAAAATATGCAAATCAGTTAGTTTATGGCAAATCTCAAACGTACCCGCGAAGATATTCTGACCTCAGCGATGGATCTTGTCCATCGTCAGGGTCTACAATCTACAGGCTTGAAAGAATTGTTTGCAGCTACCAAAGCTTCATCTGGTAGCTTTTATAATTACTTCCAATCTAAAGATGAGTTTGCCCATGCCCTGATTGATTTTCAATGGCATCAAATTAGGGAAAATGCCTTTCTTTCCGCTTCTCAAATTACCAATGATCCAATTCAGCGTCTTTTTTTAACTATCGATAAAATCGAATCCAAACATCTTGCGGAAATCAACTGCGCTGGTTGTCTATTGGGAAATTTAATTGTTGATTTAGCAGAGTACAACGTAACATTTCGGAATCATCTTCAACAAGTATTTGATGAGTGGCAAGGTTTATTTATTCAAATGTTGCGGGATGGTAAAGAACAATTACAGGATCGTATCGATCCAGATTTACTAGCCGAACAAATCTTGACCATGCTTGAAGGGGTGCTATTAGTGGCTCGACTCTACGATCAGCCCGAGCGTCTCAAGCGTGGATTTGCCAGTATTCGCCGATTGATTAAGGACGCGCTAATTCACGGGGTTGTTATCGATTAGCATATTATTTGTTGTGGCTCAATAGGTGTTTCGGGCACTGGTCAGTTAATGCGTGAGGGAAGAAAAGCCCCGTGATGATAGCAACTCCAGCATAGAAATCGGTCGATGATATAGTCCGATGGAGTTTTGTTCTTCCCTAAGCCCACATGGGGTCTCACCCAGTTATGAACTAATCGTTGTACCGGTTAGTGTCATGAATTATTCGCGGAAGAACCTCGGTCGTGTTTAGCATGATCACGCTCGACAACGAGCCAAAAAAGAGTTAAACAACTTGTTTCGTTAGGTAAAGCGCCAATCTCATCAGACTTAGTACGAAATTCACGGAATAGCTGCTCCAAATGGTTAGTAGTACGAATATGGTGATGTAAATCAGCATTCAACTGATAGAAGGAGAAAGTCAACTGCACATCCTTAATTAAAGTTCGAACCGCATCAGGTTCGAGCAATTGCCACTTTTCTTGAAAACCTTACAAGCGTAGTTGAGCAACAGATCCAAGGTCAGTCTCGTAAATCTTATAGGCATCAGAAATGATTTCAAAACGACGCTGTTGCTTAGCCTAAGATGGCTTAAATGGCAACTCTGTGGGAGTAGATTCGGGTAACTCTGCGTAACTCAGATGACGCTCAATCCCCCTAACTTTGTGAGTGATACAACATACTGTTGTTGAGCGATTGGAAAACATTTTTGCATCGCCGAAGGTAACCCCAATTCACCATCACTGCTAACCAATTTCAGTTTGTTCGGGTCGAATCCACGGGCGATTAAATTCTGAAATACCTTTGTCCATGTCTCTTCACTTTCAACCTTGGCAAGGTGATGTTGAGCAAGCTATAGCAATATTTGAGGGGTGTAAGTTTAAATGAGCTATCAATTTTCTCGATTATTTACGCAATCATCGTTATCGCATTCCTGGGTATGGTTATTTACAGCAGCAGGGGCTTACCATTGGCTCAGATGCTGTGGAATCAGATTGGTCGTCGCATCAAGATTTCTGGAGCTCAGTGGAACAGACACAATGTTGCTCAAGTTTTGAAACATCGCTGCGCTTATCTCAATGGCTATGTCTATTCCCTTAAGTATATTTAATCAGTGCCTATTTGAGATGCTCCCTAGATTATTTGTGCGATCGCCTAGGACTCTCGACCCACAGAAATAGCGATCGCAAAGACGAATAATATTAAGCGATGGGGGGATAACCCATCATTGGGGCTGACAAGGGTATAGTATTTTGGTTGAGAGCAAGAGTTCTCTTGATGCTCAATTAAGCAGTTAGACTGACGGAATTAGGAAGAAGTATGTATAGCAAAGAACATTGGGAAACGGTTTACTCTACAAAATCCTCTGATTCTGTTAGTTGGTTTCAGGAATATGCTGAAACCTCTTTAAAACTTATAAAAAATTTAAATTTAGAGAAAAGCGCTCCAATTATTGATGTGGGTGGTGGAACTTCAACCCTTGTAGATGACCTTCTCCTAAATTTCTATTCACATCTATCTGTTCTTGATCTTTCGGGCGCAGCTCTTGAAATCGCTAAAAAAAGAATTGGCTCGAATTCAGAAAATGTCCAATGGCTTGAGGCTGATGTAACCGAAGTAAAATTTTCTAAGCATCAATTTGAAGTGTGGCATGACCGTGCAGTGTTTCATTTTTTAACAAAGCAGGTAGATCGTGAAGCTTACATTAAAAATGTATTACATTCTGTCAAGCCAAATGGTCATATTATTATTTCTACATTCTCAGAAGATGCTCCAACTCAATGTAGTGGCTTACCTGTTATACGTTATTCCGCAGAAACTTTGCAAGCTGAGTTCGGTGAGAATTTCTTTCTTAAAGAGCAATTAAAAGAAAATCACAATACGCCTTTTGGCACAACGCAAAAATTTGTGTTTTGTCACTTTGTAAAAAAAATCTAACAGGACGTTACAGCATTTTTCTTTTCGCTCCCAGTTTTTACAGTGCTTTGGGCACTGGTCAGTTAAGGCGTGAGGGAAGAAAAGCCCCGTAATGATAGCAACTCCAGTATAGAAAACGGAGGGTGATATAGCCTGATCGCCATAACGTCACTCTTGTCGCTAATAGCCGTGTAGGGATGCTCAGGCTTGAGCCATTCGTTCCCTGTGAGCATTTGATTTTGATGGCATCTTCTAAACCATGCCGCCATACTTTCGGATGTCAATACTCATGGCTTACTTCGGTGGATTTGAGGAAGACACTTGCCATTTGCCATATTTGTTGAAAATAGCGTCGTTCTCCATCGGTAAACCATCAACTGACCAGTGCCAAATCGCTGGTAGTGGCTGGCTTCATCTCTCTCTTTAAGGGACTTATGCTGAGATTTAAACAGTGATCGCTTATCTCAATGATCTCGATATTGAAATTTGGGAAGATCAGCATGACTCCAATGCATCTTTATGAAATCCAATTATTTCCACCTCGTGCTAAACATGAGGTGGAAATAATTGCAGCAACCGCATAGGTTTTTGAGTAATTCTGATAAATAACCAGCGATCACTATTCACAAAAAAAGAGATGGCAAAGCCATCCCTCTTTTTCTAAGCTAAAAGCTAAAGACTAAAAGCTAAACTCCAGTAGGAACCTTGGATCTAACGGTTGCAAAACTAGGCACGACAATGGACTTATCTTGCTTCGTCAAGCGGTTATATAACTTCTGAGTATTGGGGTAGTTAGCCGCAGGGAAAGTCTCATAGCGGTTGTAGGGAACCACATCTTCACCAAATGCTTCTACATATTCTTGGCTACCGACCAATTCCGCCACAAAGGCTCTCGCACCCTTAGTTGCTAGAAGCTGATTGTATTTGCGAATTTCGGCTTGATCAAGGGGAGCGCGTCCGAGGAAGTGCTTGGTTCCCAACTCGATTACCTTGGTGTTAGGGAATGGAGCGTAGAATTCCTTGATATACAAGTCGGATGTACCGAGTGCCAAGATGAATTCCTTGACCGTGATTTCTTCATTGAGCAGTTTAGAAGTATCTTTACTGAACTGGTCGTTGCCAATATAGGCATCGACATCGCGCTCAAAGACTTGACGGTAAGCTGCCCTTACCAATGCACCTGCTTCCACAGGATCTGTAGTGGTGAGCTTGAAGATCTTGCGTTGTTCACGCTTCTTGCTGACACCTTGGTTAATGCGATCGCTAATCGATACTTCCGAGCGCACTTCGCTGACTTGACCAAGCTCAATGAACTTAGGTGTGGTTGTAGCTTCAACCTTTGTACCCTTGGCTTCAGTCAACGTGCCAACTCGGTTCTGGCGGAGAGATACACCTGCGGGAGTGAGGTAGCGCTCGTAAGGAACAGTATCTTCACCGAAAGCTTGCTCATATTCCTTGGTATCAAGAATTGCATCAACGACAGCGTAGAAGCCCTTCTTCGCAGCGATGTCAAAGTAGCCATTAATCTCTTGACGACCGTAGGTAGGACGACCTAAGAGGCGGCGGTGGGTATATTCGATCGCCTTAGTTACATAGAGCTTATTCCAATAGCGATCGCGGAAAGTTGGGGACTTAGCCAAGATGCGGACAAATTCACGTACCGAAATGTCACCATTTTCTAGCTTGATTTCTGCTACGGAGAGACGCTCACCAGAGTAAGGGATATAACCAATGACTCGCAAATACAACGCCCGAATTACCGCTTGGGTTGCACTTTCCGAGTTGGTGATGCTCAAGCCCTTAATGCTTGTAGTTCTACCGCCCTTACCAATCTTGACATTATCGCGCAGGGTATTATCCAGCTTGAATACCTTAGGCCCCAAAGGATCGATCGCCCCAGTAGCCGCAGGATTGCTAAGTTGGTTGGTAATTCCAGCGCCATTACGAATCAAGATACGGCGAGTATCCTTACCAAATGGAGCAGGGGAAGCACTAGGATTACGGTTTTCTTTAGGGAAAATCGCACCAAACTGAATTTCTAGCGAATCGTTGCCAGAGCCATAAACGTGCTGATCGGGCAGAGGCTGCTGATAAGAAGCAAATAGGGTGATGAATTGGGGAACCTTGCGGAAAGGAGCAGAGTAGTTAAATAGGTCAAACTGTGCGCCCCAGTTGCGTGCGGTTTGGGCTTCTTGTCCATAACCACGTTGATAAGGCACGGTTTCTTCACCGAAGTAATCGCAGTATTCTCTGGAGTTAACTAAGGCATTAATTAGCGCCGCATGTCCGCCCTTAGACACGATCGCAAAGTATTTAGCAACTTCTTCTCGGCTTTCGGGTGAGCGTCCCAAAAAATGCTTGAAGGCTAGCTCAAGGGCTCGAGAATTAATGAAAGGCAAGAAGAATTGATCCCGATACAAAGGTGACAAACCTAATCGGCGCACAAACTCACGTACCGAGATTTCACCATTTTTTACCTTAGAATCGAGGTCAGAAATGCTTTGACTATAACCAAAGGCAATATCACGCTCGAACACTTGCCGGTAAGCTGCTTTAACGACTTCATTTTTCTCAGAAGTAGTGGAGCCAGCCCGTAGGGTGAATTTCTGACGACGCTCGGCGGTGTTGTAGTAAATCTGAGGTAGAGCCAAACCTTGCAGGTCAGGAGAATTACGCTGACGAACTTTAGGCGATGGGGTAGGCGCTTTGAATTCTGCGATCGCCACATCTAGATATTCCTTAACAATTGTGGTCGCTTCAGGATCATTAAGAAAATAGCTAGCGGCTGATTGTTTAATGGTTTGCAACGCCACAATAGTTGCATCAGTTGAGCAAGCTGCTTCGATGATTTCCCTTAAGCCACGCACGTTCTGCGCCAAGATATTTGGATCACCAGCTACGATCGCATAGGTTGCATAACGCAGGAACCATGATATGTCCCGTAAGGACTTTTTCATGCGCTCCGTACCATAACGGGAAATATTAATAGGGCGAAAATTTGCTGGTGGGGCATCAATAACGCCCGTAATTCCTGTATTGGCAAAGAAACTCTTCAACGCACCAAAAAAGCCGCCTTCGGTTGCCTCAGCGTATATAGTTGTACCGAGTTCCATGCCGCGCTTGATATCAACGATACGACCAGCACGATCCACTTCAAGCTCTTCACTATCCTTCGGCTTTTCCAAGAAGGCGCTCGGCGAGCCACCTGTAAAAATGCGGCTAGCTGCCTTGGATACGATTGCATCCGAGTTTTTGGTCAAAATCGCCGCAATTTCGAGGCGCTTGAGTCCAGATTCAAAATAAGTAGTTAGATCTAATAGTTCGCTACGAGTCGCAAAGCGATCCTGTTGCTCGATCTGAGAAATGACGGAAGTTATAGCGGTCTGATATAGACGAGGGCGGGCATTTACTGCACCACTTGACGCTGTTACGCTCATGGGTCTGCCTTATGATCTTTAAAGGGTATGTAAAAAGTCGAAATAATATCTACCCAGTATAGGGTTTTCCAACTTAAATATCTAACTATATCTCACCAGAAAATGCTGCATTTACAGGTAATTCAAGCAAAAACTAACGATAAGTTTTGTAAAGCAGTTGTTGCTTATAATGTGTAAATCTAAATTTAAGAAATCAGATAGCCGATCTTACAGGTATTAAATCGCAACCATTGCTAAGCCGCTTACCCTAGAGGAGTTTCTGCGATCGTCAGAGACTAAGCCTGCAAGTGAGTATATCGATCATCAAATTATCCAAAAACCTATGTCCAAAGGAAGACATAGTAGACTGCAAGGAAAACTTTCTTAGCCTCCAACATATTAGTCAATTAGGCTGGTTTCTCGATCCTAGCGATGCCACAAGCTAAACCTACTGAGGTCATAATTTCCCCATCAGTAATTGAGCAGCCTAGACCGCTAGCCGAAAATCGTGTTTTGCTGCATAACGTTAGTTGGGAAACCTTTGAGCGTCTACTTGATGATGTGGGCGATCTCCGTAAAACCCTGTTCCATTACATAAACGGTACTTTAGAGATTATAGCAAATTCCAGACTAGTGAGGTACAGTATAAAAGAGAAGAGAGAAAGTTTTTCAGATATAAATCAGCATGAGAGCATATTCAATAGACTTGCGAGAAAAAATAATCAAGCTTTCTGAAGAAGGCAAAATATCACAGCGAAAAT
>CALRWX020000045.1:0-30941 GCA_943371975.1 Pseudanabaena sp. UWO311
CTGTGCCTGAGCGAAGTCGAAGCCACATAAACTTGGTGGGACATTTTTTCTCACCAAGTCCCTAAGTCGATAAAGACGAAATGTAGGGGCAATTCATGAATTGCCCCTACATTTCGTCTTTTTGCGTAAGTCCTAATTTATCTAACTCTAGTGCTACTTTGTACCAACTGGCGATCGCATATTTCTTGACTTGTGGCAGGTTCTAGACAAGCAAATCCTTGACATACGATCGCGATCAATTCAGGATTAGGTAAATGGGAATCGATGCGTAACATCACCGCAGGCAGATATTGACGATTGAGATAGGCATATTGCTCAGGATTAGCCCTTACTAGCGTATGGTTACGGAACCAGTCAAAGGCAACTAGCAGGCTTGGACAAGCCACAGGACTATTACTAATCACATGACCAAAACGTTTGAGAGCTAACTCGGCACGATCAAGATATTCTAACTTTTCGGTAATACTAGCTAAACGTACTAAATTAGCGATCGCCACCCCATTACTTGACGGCGTTGCATTATCTTGGTAGTTACGCTCCCTTAGTAGCAAATGTTGACTAGACTCGTTGG
Organism: Pseudanabaena sp. UWO311; assembly: GCA_943371975.1. Classification (GTDB taxonomy): domain Bacteria; phylum Cyanobacteriota; class Cyanobacteriia; order Pseudanabaenales; family Pseudanabaenaceae; genus Pseudanabaena. The sequence continues at coordinate 572 of CALRWX020000045.1, forward strand.
TAGTATTGAAGTAGCCGCCAGAGAGAGCATCCCAAAAGTCGCGATCAAACTCTGCTTGGACAGCGATCGCCTGCCTCAGATAGAAATTTGCCTCTTCAGGAAGCGCTTGATGGAGATCTAGTAAAGCCTTAATTAAGAAAGCATAGTCCTCTGCTTGTGCTGCTACCGCCGACTGCCCTTCATAATTAATTCTCTGTAAATGTCCTTCAACCCATTGATTTTCGAGGATAAAATTAACAGCATTCACTGCGAGTTGTTTATAAACTGGCTTTTGGAAAGCGCGATAGGCATTTATTAAGCCTGAAATCATCAGCGCATTCCAAGAGGTGATCGTCTTTGTATCTGTTATTGGTGGTACACGTCCTTCCCAATCAATTTCACGAATATCATCTTGACTACGCGCAACAGGAAAAGCATCAGTTGGGCGCGAATATTCACCATAGCGACGACGAAATAGCTTTAAGAGGCAAGCTTCGACCTCTGGAGAAAGTTCTCCTAATTTTTTGCGCTGCAAGACATTAGCTTCTTCAAAATTACCATTGACCGAAATTGTAAATTCTTCAGTTAATAGATCGAGTTCTGCATTACTAAAAATCTTCTTCAGCTCCGCAAGACTCCACACCCAAAATTTACCTTCTCTGCCTTCACTATCAGCATCCTGTGAAGCATAGAAGCATCCTTCTTCGGCTAACATTTCACGCTGTAGCCATGTTGCCGTTAATTCGCAGGAACGGGCGATCGCAGGTTCTTGTAACCCTGTCAGCCAGAGATTTGCAAGATATTCCATGATCAATCCATTGTCATAGAGCATCTTCTCAAAGTGCGGCACTGTCCATGTATGATCGATGGTGTAACGATGCCATCCTCCCGCTATATGGTCAAAGATTCCCCCAAGTACCAAGGCTATTCCCCGTTGTTTAGTTTTATCTTTGAGCATGGATTCTCCAGACTCAAAACGACTGGCTCTTAATAAGAAATCGACATAGGGAATCATAGGAAAACAAGTTCCATAATCGCGATTAGTGACCACTTCCGCGCACTTAGCAATGCTATTGGCTAATACATCGTCGCTAATAATCGGTACAGGAATGAGTTTATTAACTTGGTGGAGATTCCTTGCAATTTGCTCTTTATACTCTTTAATATCTTGATTCCGCTCGTAATACATTTGATAAATTGATTGCAACACCCGCAAAAATCCGGGACGTTGATAGCGTGACTCAATGGGGAAGTAAGTTCCGCCATAAAATGGAACCAAATCATCGGGAGCAAGAAATAAATTTAGGGGCCAACCACCACTTTCGCCCATGATCTGGATTGCTTGTAGATAAATGCTATCGAGATCAGGACGCTCTTCGCGATCAACTTTAATCGCCACAAAGCGCTCATTCATATAGTCAGCAATGACCGTATCGGAAAAAGCCTCATGCTCCATCACCGTACACCAATGGCAGCTAGAGTAACCGATCGACAAAAAGATTGGCTTATCTTCATTGCGCGCCTTTTTCAATGCTTCGTCCTCCCAAGGATACCAATCAATTGGGTTGTCAGCGTGTTTACGGAGATAGAGGCTTTGCGATCGCACGAGACGGTTGGGCATGGAACAAAATTAACGGAAATATAGAGCAATTAAGATAGCTTTAGACAAGTAATTAAGGCAAGATAGGGTACTAAATAAACCGCCCGCCTTGTTTTTACTTAACTAGTCCTGCCCTGAGAGCGCGTACTGCTGCTTGAGTGCGATCGTCAGCACATAGCTTATTCAAAATATTTCGTACATGGGTCTTCACAGTGCCAACGGTAATATAGAGCTTTTCAGCAATTTCAGCGTTGCTATTGCCATTGACAATCTCTGAAAGGACTTCCAATTCGCGTTCAGTCAGAGGGGTGGCTTCGAGGACTTGTTTGTAGTCAGCATTGGCAGCATCAATTTCTACGGTTGCCTCCTTACGGCGGACTTGTTGCAATACAATGCTGGCGATCGCAGGATCAATCCATGAGTTACCCTCAGCCGTTAATTTCAGTGCTTGCACCAGATTTTCGGAACTAATATCTTTGATGCAATAGGAGTCCGCACCTGCTGCAAAGGCGGCGAGTACAGTTTCTTGGTTATCAGTTAGCGTCAGAATTAATACTTTAGTAGATCTACCTGCTTCCGTAGCAGCAGCTTTAATTTGGCGCGTTACTTCTACGCCATCCATGTCTGGCAAGCCTAAATCCACGATCGCTACATCAGGTTGTTGACTGTTTACCAATGACACACCTTCCGCACCCGTCGCGGCTTCACCAACAAACACAAGATCGACCTGCTGTTGCAACGCGATCTTCATGCCCATGCGGGTGAGGTCATGGTCTTCAATTAGGACAACACGAATCGAGCTCATAAGCACTTTTGCTAATTATGCAGGGTCTATATTCTTACCAGAATCTCACATAAGGGGTAATAAAAACACATCAATGCTTAAAACCTAAGAAGAGAAGGGCAGCGCTTCTCTTCTTCAGTAACACAAGTGACGAGAGCTATCTTAGTTTTTTCCAACGATAAAGTTGGACTGGATAGTCTGTTCATACAATGCACCACTTTTGGTGGTTTGGGAGATCTTTACTTCATAGGCTGCGTCATTATCGGCGCGTAACCAAGGTGAGCAATAACGACCTACAGGCAAAGTGTAAATATTGCCATTAATGCTTGCGCCGTCACTAGGGGCGGATTTAGGCGGAATTTTGAAGGTAACATCACGGCGTTTGACATAACTATTGGTAACTACACCCGTTGCCGATTGCTTACTCAAGCATTGCACCTCAATTTGCGTATTTTTGAGCAATTCTCGAACATTACCGCGATCGCTGAGAATTAGCTCATTTTCTGTACCCACGCCAGAAATTTTTTGCAGTTGGAAAGCACTCACGCGATCGGGGTTAAATCCGCCTGTAATCTTTACGACTTGGATATTCTCTGGAGAACTTGCAGGAATCACTTCATACTCCAATGTCTTCACTAACTGATAATCGATTTCAGCATTTTCATTACGAACATTTGCAACTGCACCAATCTCAAGGTGATCGACTCCTAATGATTTAGGAGTTTCCGAAGCAGCCCAATCAAATCGATAAAATAGGCTTGCTGTATCCTTGAGATAGGTATAGGTATCGGCAACATCGGCGCTAGGACGTAATAAGCGAGATAAACCACTCCGATCAACCCAAATATTTTTGATTAGTTGCACCTTTTTGCCGATCGCTGCTGCCAATGGTGTGCGATCGCTGGTGATCTCTGTAGGAATATCTAAACGCGGTACGAGGGTAACTCGCCCATAGTTTCCTGTTTCCCCATTGCGTCCATTATTACTAGTCGCACCATCACTGCCACTCTGACAGGTAAAAGAGGTAGATCTCGTAACTCCCCTATTTGTGCGGCGATAGAGCCAATCACCATTACGATATTCAGAAACCCGTGAGTATGAATCATCAAAATCTAAGCTAAAGCCATTACTTGAACGTCCACAAAGCCTAGTTTCACGAGAGTAATACTCCCACGCAGCATTAGGATCACTAAAAGGTCGGCGTTCAATTTCTAAATTACAGTATTTGATTCGCCATTCACTTTCTCGACATTCACAACCTTTACCGCCGACAGTGCCACGACCATTTCTGCCACCTTTGCCGCCTGCGTTACGGATTTCTAGTTGCTTGAGTGTAGCAATATCGGTATAAAAAATTGTCACTTTGCCACCATCGCCACCGCGACCACCATTACCACCATTACCACCATCACCACCCGATGCTCCTAGTAGTGAATATTCAGGGCGATAGGGCGGTTCGCAACTACTAGCCGATCGCCCTGACGTCCCGTCTTCAGCATCTTCGCCAATAGTGCCAGTTAAATCATAGGCGGCAGGCTTGCCATCTCCCACAATTTTAATATTCTGTCCATCGCGTCCACTGCGCCCATCGCGACCCCGATCGCCATTTTGTCCTGTTTGTCCAAAGGTGCTTTGGGCGATCGCGGCTGAGTTAACTGAGGGGCTGACGATAGGAGCTATCAGAATGGCGATGGGTAATGCTTGGAGTAATAATTTGAGTGATCGGGGCTTAAGCATATATAAATTCATCTGAGTCAATTTATTTCTGTTGACATTATCACTACTAACTAAGTTTCAGCACAGAGCAAGATTGTCGTTTTTTGGACGGAGTATTCGCGATCGCTGATTGTGATTGAGCTTAGTAGAAACGCTACATAACTCAACTAAAATTGCTAAATAATCTCTTAAGTTCAATTAAAAATATGTCCACAAGTCAGGGGCAACAGCTAGAAACCTATAGCAGCCAAAATCCTCAAGAAGTATTATTAGTAAAGTTGAAAATCGACAATGAATTAGATGAAGTGATGATTTTTAAGGGTTTCTCTAGTTCATTAATGCGATCAACTGCCTTCGATCCCGATGTTCCAGTAATACCAGATCATGCAGAAATTTTGATCATCGATCGCCTCACTGCTCCCTATAAACCAAATCAGCCTAACTACATTCAACAAGAGATAACATGGGAACAGTTTAAAAGTGATTGGTGAGATATGCTGTCCTTACAATCTTTGGCTTTAGACATATGCTTGACGAAATAAGGGAATCCATTTATCAGCTACAGGTAAAGATTGCCTCACTGTTGTTATACCAAAATGTATTAGAGCAAGAACCTTGGGGAAATTATGAGAGGTTGTTGCAATGCATTGCTAACTATGACTTGGATGAAAATAAGAACAGTTCACGCAGAGTTAGTTATTTACTTGCCTATGGTAGATGGTTTCGGGCGATCGCAGGGACAGGTTATACCTGGCGAGACTATGTAATTTCGCAGATTTTGACATCAGATAATCCCTTTAGCTATCAATCTCAAACCAAAGATATTGAGCAATTACCTGCGGCTCTAGTCTCAGCCGCTAAATATGATCTAAAAATTTTGGGGGAAGTAAGTCTTTGGGGAGGCGATAAACTAGTTGATGTTATTGATCCTTTTGGCGATTGCCCTGTAGCTTGGCAGCTACACACTAATGATTTATCACAACTTTTGCCAGTCAAGCGATCGCTGCTGCTCAAATTTCAAGCGACAGACGATTGGACAGAGCTTTTATCCGAATTAGCTAATTATTACAAACATTCAGGCACAGGTATATTTACTGACTATGAGGCTTTTCGTTGGCATAAAGGACATTTAGAAGGAATTGCCTATCCCGATCTGGTGAAGTTATCAGATCTAGTGGGCTACGAGTCTCAACGCCAATCTCTTTACAAAAATACAGAAGCTTTTTTGGCGGGCTATCACGCTCTGCATGTCCTACTCTATGGCAGTCGTGGCACGGGCAAATCCTCAATGGTCAAGTCCTTGATGTCTGCTTTTAGCGATCGTGGATTGCGTCTAGTTGAAGTTGCTAAGGATGATCTCAAGGATTTACCAATTATTGCCGAGGTCTTGCGGAAAGTACCACAAAAATTTATTGTTTTTGTCGATGATCTGTCCTTTGAGGAAGAAAGCGAAGACTACAAAGCCCTTAAGGTCTTGCTAGAAGGAAATCTCTCGTCTCAGCCTAACAATTTATTGGTTTACGCAACTTCCAATCGTCGTCATTTATTACGTGAATATTTTAGCGATCGCCCCAGTTTGAAAACTCTTAGTACTAGAGAAGAAGTCAATCCTTGGGACACGATGCAAGAAAAATTATCTCTAAGCGATCGCTTTGGATTGACCTTAACTTTTCTCAACGCCGATCAAGAAATTTATCTCAAAATTGTGCATCACCTCGCCAACCGCGCAGACATCAAACTACCCACTGAAGATCTAAATTTTCGCGCTCTACAATGGGCGACCCGTAATAATGGACAATCGGGACGAACCGCTCAACAATTTATCGACTTTTTGCAAGCAGATCTTAATGTTTTTAATGTATAGTTATCGCCCCCAAAAAGATATATAGCAGTGCTTCGAGCCACTATATATCTTTTTGGGTTTTAAGAATGGCGGGGCGTCGTGCCGCCATTCATCTTTTGGTAGGTAGCTATCTCCTGCGTTGTCATAATTCAGAAAAAATAATTCTGGTATATTTTGCATTTTGTGTAGTAAGATAGATATTCGCAACGGGATGTAGCGCAGCTTGGTAGCGCGCCTGCTTTGGGAGCAGGATGCCGTAGGTTCGAATCCTATCATCCCGACTGAAAAAGAAAAAATATAAGCGCTCCACGGGGCGCTTTTTTATTTGGCTGCTAAAACTCTTAAAAATAGGCGATCGCGATCATTAAACTTACATGACTAAATAAAACAGGATTGCCATACAAACCTGCCATACAAATCAATGTGTACAAGTATAAATACTTATTATATAAATAGCAATTTTAGTGCCTATCTCTAGTCTCTTAAGTCATTTTAAAATGACTTAATCTAGTACTGCTACATTGTTAACTAATATATTAAATTACTGGTATTTACTCCTTTGGGATGATATCAACACCTTCTTAACACTTTTTTAAGATTTACTGTCGGATGTATATACCTTGTAAATATACTTAGACCCTTTACTTAAACAGGGTTTGAGCGATACATGTATTTTGTTAAAAGGCAAACGTAAAGATGTGTTAAGCTAAATTTCAAATCCATATAAATACTCGTAGTTAAAGCAGGATTTAAGATTATGACCATTGCAATGGGCAGGTCGCAAGAAGTCGAAAGAGGATGGTTTGACCTCATCGACGACTGGCTAAAGCGCGACAGATTTGTATTTATTGGTTGGAGTGGCTTATTGCTATTCCCCACCGCATTTTTATCAGTTGGTGGCTGGTTTACAGGCATCACTTTTGTTTCATCTTGGTATACTCATGGTCTAGCTTCTAGCTTCCTCGAAGGAGCTAACATCTTGACCGTAGCTATATCTTCTCCAGCATTGAGTGTTGGTCACTCCCTCCTCTTCCTATGGGGACCTGAAGCTCAAGGCGACTTTACTCGCTGGGTACAGATCGGTGGTCTATGGACATTCCTCGCCCTACACGGCGCATTTGCATTGATCGGCTTTATGCTACGTCAATTTGAAATTGCTCGTCTAGTTGGCATCCGTCCTTATAATGCGATCGCTTTCTCTGGTCCTATCGCCGTATTCGTATCTGTATTCTTGATGTACCCCCTAGGCCAATCTGGTTGGTTCTTCGGACCTACATTCGGCGTAGCTGGCATTTTCCGTTTCATCTTGTTCTTACAAGGCTTCCATAACTGGACTCTAAACCCCTTCCACATGATGGGCGTAGCAGGTATCCTAGGTGGCGCATTACTTTGTGCAATTCACGGTGCAACTGTTGAAAACACCTTGTTTGAAGATGGTGACGGTTCTAGCGCAAACACCTTCAAAGCTTTTAACCCCACTCAAGCCGAAGAAACCTACTCCATGGTTACCGCTAACCGCTTCTGGAGCCAAATCTTTGGTATTGCTTTCTCCAACAAACGTTGGTTGCACTTCTTCATGCTCTTCGTACCTGTAACTGGATTATGGTTCAGCAGCGTTGGCATTGTTGGTCTCGCATTGAACTTGCGTGCCTATGATTTCGTATCTCAAGAAGTTCGCGCCGCAGAAGATCCTGAATTTGAAACCTTCTACACCAAGAACTTGCTCTTGAACGAAGGTATTCGTGCATGGATGGCTCCTCAAGATCAACCAGCCGAAAAATTCATCTTCCCTGAAGAAGTATTGCCTCGCGGTAACGCATTGTAATCCTGCCCTATCTAAAAATTTTGCTCAGTTTAGACTGAGCAAAATTTTTTAGCAACCTAGCTATCAGATGTCAGCACAGTTAGACTAGTTTTTAGATTATGATGATTCTCATCAAACTTCTAGAAGATAGCAGCTAATAATCTGATATCTGATAGCTTAAAAATTATTTGCACTTTAAACCTATAAAAAGTTTTCTGGAGATAACCTCTCGTGACGACGACCATTAACTTAAACTCGCTAGGAGTGGGTGGGCGCACACAAGATTCATCTGGCTTTGCTTGGTGGTCTGGTAACGCACGCTTAATTAACCTTTCTGGCAAATTGCTGGGCGCTCACGTCGCTCATGCTGGACTGATTGTATTCTGGGCTGGTGCAATGACTTTATTTGAAGTCGCTCACTTTGTGCCTGAAAAGCCAATGTACGAGCAAGGCTTTATCCTACTACCTCACCTCGCTACCCAAGGTTGGGGCGTTGGAGCGGGTGGTGAAGTTGTTGACATCTTCCCCTATTTCGTAGTTGGTGTTTTACACCTCATCTCTTCGGCTGTACTTGGCTTTGGTGGTATCTACCATGCTTTGCGCGGACCTGAAGTGTTAGAAAATTACTCTTCTTTCTTTGGCTATGACTGGAAAGACAAGAACCAAATGACCAACATCATTGGGTATCACCTGATTGTGTTGGGTATTGGCGCACTTCTACTAGTATTCAAAGCAATGTTCTTTGGTGGACTGTACGACACATGGGCTCCTGGTGGTGGCGATGTGCGTGTAATCACCAACCCAACCCTTAATCCCGTTGTGATTTTTGGATACCTCCTCAACTCCCCCTTTGGTGGTGAAGGTAACATTGTTGGTGTTGACAACTTAGAAGATGTAGTTGGTGGACATATTTGGCTTAGTTTAATCCTCTTCAGTGGTGGTATCTGGCATATTCTTACCAAGCCTTTCGGTTGGGCAAGACGTGCTTTGGTCTGGTCTGGTGAAGCATATCTCTCCTACAGCCTTGGAGCATTGAGCTTGATGGCATTTATTGCTACTTGCTTCGTATGGTTCAACAATACTGTTTATCCTAGTGAGTTCTTTGGTCCTACTGGGGCTGAAGCTTCTCAATCTCAAGCATTTACCTATCTAGTTCGTGACCAAAAGTTGGGTGCAAACATTGCAACATCTCAAGGTCCTACTGGGCTAGGTAAGTACCTGATGCGTTCACCTTCTGGTGAAATCATCTTCGGTGGTGAAACCATGCGTTTCTGGGACTTTCGTGGTCCTTGGCTAGAGCCTCTTCGTGGTCCTAGCGGTTTGGATATTGATAAACTTAAGAATGACGTTCAGCCTTGGCAAGTCCGACGCGCTGCTGAGTATATGACTCATGCTCCTTTGGGCTCTTTGAACTCAGTAGGTGGTGTTATTACTGAAATTAACGCAGTTAATTTCGTATCTCCTCGTTCTTGGTTGTCAACCTCTCATTTCGTATTGTCCTTCATGTTCTTAGTTGGTCACCTATGGCATGCTGGTCGCGCACGCGCAGCAGTTGCTGGTTTTGAAAAGGGTATTGACCGTGAGACTGAAGCTGTACTTTCGATGCCAGATCTTGATGAATAATCAAAAAAAAAGAGACGCATTGCGTCTCTTTTTTAGCAAATAAAAAGGAGACGCAATGCGTCTCTTTTTTATTTAGTTGCTACCAGTAAATATGACATCAGGGAATTTACCTTGAGCTTCTGTAATCGGGCGATTTTTGCCCTCTTGCTGCCAGTAATTAATTACTTCGGTTGCCTTATTTAAAATCTCGATCCGATCTTGATCGGCAATCCAAGGCTTGCTTTCCATTTCTGATTTAAGTTGATCCCAAGCATCATCACGGGGCCAGAAGAAATACTTGGTGAGAGGACTGAAACCTTTGCCAACGACTTGATCGACGGCAAGGGCTACGTTATTTTCTAACCATAAGATTTTTAGAATAAACTGTGACAATGCTACCTACCTCCAAGAAAAGTTAAATTACATATTAAAGTAGCGATCTTGCAATATAACATGATTGAACTCTTAAAAGTTGCTTCAGAATCAACAAACGTAAAAACTTTTGTGTTTGATATTGATGGCGTAATTCGCGATGTGTCAGGTTCTTATCGTCGTGCTTTGGCAGATACGGTTGAATATTTTACAAATTCAGCATATCGTCCTAGTCACGAAGAAATTGATGAATTAAAGGCTGAGGGTATTTGGAATAATGACTGGGAGGCCTCTCAGGAGCTAATTAAAAGATATTTTCAGGGACAAGGAAAAGTATCTAAGATCGACTATGACGATATTGTTACTTTTTTTCAGGGGCGCTATCGTGGTTTAGAGTCTGACTGGTTGGATGGATATATTGCTACTGAGCCTTTGATTGCCACGACAGAATATTTTCAAAGCCTGACAAAGGCGAACATTAGTTGGGGCTTTTTTAGTGGGGCAACTAGGGCTTCTGCCAATTATGTGTTGCACCGTTTACAAGTTGTTGATCCTGTATTGGTAGCGATGGAGGATGCGGCGGGTAAGCCTGATCCTACAGGGCTATTACTTGCAGTAAAGCAGATTGACAGTAAGCACAAACTAACTACAAATATAGTCGTATATGTTGGCGATACGGTTGCCGATATGCTAACGGTGGTTAAGGCAAGAGACTTTGATCCTAGTTATCAATACTTTGCTATTGGTGTGATCCCGCCCCATGTGACAGAGGATCTGCGCGAACGCTATGCATCTTTACTCAAAGAAAATGGCGCAAATCTTGTTTTAAACAGCGTGCTAGAGTTAACGCCTCAGCTTAATCTATTGCAAAGTCTTGCAAGTTAAATTAGCGCTAACATAGAGCTGGCTTTACAAGCTATTACCTTGTTAAGAAAAAAATTTATGTCAGAGTCCAAGCAATATTATTTTGTGGCTGCGAGCCGTAAGTACTTGTGTGAAGACGAAGGGAAACCTTTGAGTGAAACTCTATCGGAGCGTCGTCGGAATTTTGAAGCTCGCAATTTAGAAGTTAACTTTTGGTTGATTGAGCAGCCTGCTTTTTTGGAAGCCCCTGAGCTAGCAAGTATCAAAAAGCAAATCCCGCAACCTGCGGCGGCTGTCATTACGACTGATCCAAATACTATGCGTTGGCTGAAGCTAAGGCTTGAGTTTGTGGTGACAGGTGAATTTACGGCTCCCAGTGCTTCAATCCTTGAACCCTTGGCATCTTTAGCGATCGCCTAACCTAACAAAAAAAGACAAGGGGCGTAAGCCCCTTGTTGATTAAACTTTCAAATAGCGGATTTTGTGGTTAAACCTCTTTGTGGTAGTCCTTTTGCTGGTTGGCATTCTTCCTATGGGTATGCCAATTTTGGATTTAAGTCGATCGCTGCAAGTGGTCAGAATATTAATAAATATGACGATCGCGATTTATACAAAGCCATTAGAAATCACACTTTAGTAATACAGCAATCAGATTATGAGGTTGCTCTAATTCAAAGCTTTGGGCTGCAAAAGGCAGGCCATGCGATCTCTGAATGTGAGGATATTTGGCATTATATAAAGCGTGATTGTCATGTTTCTCTTGCCTTATCCGATGGGGCAACTGAATCTTCCTTTGCGCAGGAATGGTCAAAAGAGTTGGTTACTGCTTTTGTAAATCGTGTTCACTGCAATGGCAATAGCCAAGATTTTTTAGCGGGAGAATTTTGGCTATTGCCATTGCAGCAAAAATGGCAACAATGGTTAGCTAATCAGAAACTATCTTGGTTTGCCAAGCGCAAAGCGGATGAGGGCGCATTTGCAACTTTTTTAAGTTTAGAGATTTTTCCTGATTTAAGCTGGGAATCTCTTTCTGTAGGAGATTCCTGCTTGTTTGTAGTGCGCGATTATCTAACTACTGATCACAAATTGGAGAACAGCTTTCCTTTACAAAATAGTCGAGAATTTAACCATCGTCCACGATTAATCGGCACGCATACTGACGTTGCCAATATTCAGATTAATCAAATTAATGGGATTGCCAAGCTTGGTGATCGCTTTTATCTAGCCACCGATGCGATCGCCTGTTGGATTTTGAAGCAACTAGAATCTAATCAAAATCCTTGGGTAAAATTAGGCGCAATTAGTTCACAAGATGAATTTTCAAATTGGGTAAATGAATTGCGCGAACGCCATGAAATCGCCAATGACGACACAACATTGCTATGCCTAGAAATTCACCGTGACTCATGACCGATATTCAAACTTGGCCGTTAAATATTGACTTCACGATCGCGGTGCAAAATCCGCAACTTTGCTTTGCCGATCTTGATCTAAAGCAAGCAAGTACGACTAAAAATTCGCGGGGTAGAGTTTTACTCTGGTCTGGTAACTTTGCGACTGTGTATAAACTCACAAAGGGAGATCGCTCATGGGCAGTGCGCTGCTTTACCCGCATACCACAGTCCGATGTCCAAGAACGCTATCAGTTAATTAGTGAATATCTCAGTCAACATCAGATTCCTTACTTAGTTGATTTTGAATTTTTAGCTCAGGGGATTTTGGTGAAAGGTGAATGGTATCCGATTCTAAAAATGGATTGGATAGAAGGAACGGAAATAGATCGCTATATTGGCGAATATATCGATGATTCCCAAGTATTGCTGCGTTTAGATCGCCAGTTAAAACAACTCCAAAAGGATTTGCAAGAAGTAGGAATAGCCCATGGTGACTTACAGCATGGCAATATCATGGTGGACGAGCATGGGGAATTAAAGCTGGTGGACTATGACGGTATGTACGTGCCTGCTTTACGGGGGTCGCCGCCCCTTGAGGTGGGGCATCCCAACTATCAGCCACCCAAAAGATCTACCGATGATTTTAGCGATCGCCTTGATGAATTTTCCTTTGCGGTAATTTCTTTATCGCTGCGTGCTATTGCCACTGAACCACATTTGTGGGCAACCTTCCATGAAGATAATAAAAACTTAATTTTCCGTCAAAATGATTTTGAAGAACCCAATGCTTCACCTGTGTTTCAGGCGATCGCTAATATTCCCGACGATGAAACTCGTGAATTGTGCGATCACTTAATCCGTCGCTGTCACGGCAAGGAGGAAGAAAAACATATCGATCAAAATTCACCACAACTTAAATTAGTTGCCAATAAATTATTTTGGTTAGGTGGATTATTTAGCATCGCTTTAGCAGCGATCGTAGTTAGTTTGAGTCTGACCTTTAGGAAAAATCCAACTCAATCGCCAATTACGAAAACAGTCGAACTGACATCGACTATTTTACCTTCGTCAAAGTCAAGTGATCCAGCTATTCCTAATGCTTCCACATTAAAGCCCATCACAGCTACTGATTTACTTGACCAATATGCTAAAGGAAGGCGAGATTTTGCGTATACGCAGTTATTTGGGGCTAAAGGCGATCGCTTGCAAGGTCAAGATTTACGAAATATTAATCTCAGTAATTCGATAATCGAAAATATTGATTTGCGTCAGGTCATCTTCAAAAACGCTAATCTAAACAGTATCAAGATGGTTAAAGTCGATCTGCAGGGGGCGGATCTGAGTAATACAACTCTGATAGATGCAAACCTATCATTTTCTAATCTTGCAGAAACCAATCTCACGCAAGCGGTCTTATTACGGGCAAATTTAAGTCAGGCAAAGCTAGGCTCAGCAATTTTACAAAAAGCTGAATTAATGGGGATAAATTTCCGTGAAGCAGATCTCAATAGAGCCAATCTAAATGGGGTAAACCTAGTATTAGCTAATCTGCGTAAAGCGAATCTTACTAAAGCAAATCTGCGCGAGAGCAATTTATCAGCAGCCAATCTTACGGAGTCAATTTTAGAAGGAGCCGATTTGTCTTCAGCAGATTTGCGATCAGCGGAACTACATTTAACTAATTTTACAAATGCTAATCTCAGTACTGTGAACTTAACTACAGCGAATTTAGTACTTATTGAGTTCGCAGGGGCAAATCTTAATGGGGCAAATTTTCGGAATGCGATCGTCGAGAATATTGGCAGTATTGAATCCGCAGATTTTACTAATGCTATAAATTTGAATAGTAATGTCCGTAAATATTTTTGTTCTTTGGCTTCTGGCAATATTGCTGAGACGGGTCTGACTACAAAATCAACCCTTAATTGCTCATCTTAAAGTCATTGTAGCGCTTTGCGCTTTCTTAAACGCCATAAGAGAGTTGCATCACTTTGTGATGCAACTCTCTTATGGCGTTTTGTAAAAAGCTTGAGTGACAGCTATACGTTGACTCGAATAAAGAGTAAAATCGTTTTGATTGGCAAAAATCGTCAAAACTAACCCTTAAAAATATTAACTCTTAGCAATTTACTGCTAGTCTGAAAAGCGCGAAAAGAGTATTACCGCAATGATCGAAGAAGAAAATATATCCAATGATGATCTCATCGATGAAGATGATGATGTTCTTGAGTCAAGATTACAACAACTTGCAACTGAAGAATCGAATCAACTCTCAAACCAAGAAGAGACAACAGCAGAAAGCTCACAAACCTCCGCTACAGGTACACCGAAATCTGATAGCAAAGCTAGTGTTGCCGCCGCCGCAACCCTCGAAAAAATTAACGGTTTGATCGCTGAGTCAACTGCTCTTAAGGAGCAGTTAGATGAACGTAAGCAACAGTACTTACGTTTATACGCTGACTTCGAGAATTTCCGTAAACGGACAGAGCGTGATAAGGAAGAGCAAGAAGGTGCAACTACTGGCAAGATTCTTAAAAAAATCTTGCCAGTAGTTGATGACTTTGAGCGAGCGCAGTTACAAATTTCTCCAAAAAATGATGGTGAAGCTGCCATTCACAAAAGTTATCAGTCGGTATATAAGCAATTGCTAAAATGCCTTAAAGAAACTGGTGTTGCCAGAATGGAAGCCGTCGGTCAAGACTTTGACCCTAACTTCCATGAAGCGATCATGCAGGAGCCTTCGCCTGAATATGACGAGGGCATAATTACCGAAGAACTACGTCCAGGATACTTAGTTAATGACGATCGCGTATTACGTCATGCCTTGGTTAAAGTATCTTCGGGTAAACTTGACGGAGTTGATGGTGTGGCTGAGAATGGATCGGAAAGTTCACTAAACAATGAATCTGGTGAGTCTAAATAAAGTGCATTGTTAATAAATCATTCAAGATGTGATCGAGATCGCATCTCGAATGATTTATTAGGGTACATTATTCAGAAAATTATTAAGCTAAATTTTTAAAAAAGCTTTTCACGGAACTGGCGATTATGTCGAAAGTAATTGGGATTGACCTTGGTACGACAAACAGTTGTGTTTCGGTTTTGGAAGGTGGCAAGCCTGTTGTCATCTCTAGTGCAGAAGGGGGACGTACTACGCCGAGTATTGTCGCCTTTGTTAAAGATAGCAACGAACGGATCGTAGGACAGGTTGCCAAACGTCAAGCCGTTACTAACTCCGTAAATACTGTCTATAGTATTAAGCGCTTTATTGGGCGTAGCTGGTCAGAAACTGAAAGTGAACGCAGTCGAGTTCCTTACACCACAGTGAAGGGTAAGGATGAAACCGTCGATGTTCAGGTTTTAAACAAAACTTATACACCCCAAGAAATTTCAGCAATGATCTTGCAAAAACTCAAGCAAGACGCAGAAAATTATCTGGGAGAGGAAGTAACTCAAGCGGTTATTACTGTACCTGCGTATTTCACAGATACTCAGCGCCAAGCTACCAAAGATGCGGGTGCAATTTCAGGCTTAGAGGTTTTGCGGATTGTCAATGAACCAACATCTGCATCGCTTGCCTATGGTTTAGATAAACAGGATCAAGATCAAATTGTTTTAGTGTTTGACCTTGGCGGCGGTACATTCGATGTTTCTGTACTGCAACTAGGTGATGGTATTTTTGAGGTTAAAGCAACTTCAGGTAATAATCATCTTGGAGGTGATGACTTTGATGCTGTGATCGTAGATTGGCTGATTGCCGACTTCAAGGAAAAAGAAGGTATTGACTTATCACAAGATAAAACTGCGATCCAACGTCTCAAGGAAGCTGCTGAAAAAGCCAAAATCGAATTATCTAGTGCACCTTCAACCTTAATTAGTTTGCCTTTTATTGCGTCTAATGAAACTGGACCGAAGACCATCGAGCTAGACTTTACCCGATCTAAGTTTGATGAGATTACTAGTAGTTTAGTGAAGGCAACCCTCGAACCTACAGCGCAAGCTTTAAAAGATGCAGGGTTATTGCCAAAAGAAATTAACCGCATTATTTTGGTTGGCGGTTCAACACGAATTCCTTCAGTTCAGGAAGCTATCTCTAAGTTCTTTAACGGCAAAAAGCCAGATCAGTCAGTTAACCCCGATGAAGCTGTAGCGATCGGTGCTGCTGTGCAAGCGGGAATTTTAGGCGGTGAAGTTAAGGATTTATTACTATTAGATGTGATCCCTCTGTCAATTGGACTAGAAACCCAAGGCGGTGTATTTACAAAAAATCTTGAACGTAACACCACAATTCCTACGAGCAAGTCCCAGATTTTTTCTACTGCCGTTGACAACCAATCTGCTGTCGAAATACACGTTCTACAGGGTGAACGTGCAATGGCAAAGGATAACAAGAGTCTAGGTAAATTTGAGCTAGAGGGAATTCGTCCTGCACCACGTGGCATTCCTCAGATTGAGGTTTCCTTTGATATTGATGCCAATGGTATTCTCAAGGTCTCGGCGCGGGATATAGATACTGGGGTTGAGCAAAGTATCAGTATTACTAATACAGGGGGGTTAAGCCCTAGTGAAATTGAAAGAATGCGGATGGAAGCGGAGGTGTATGCCGATGAGGATACTGCGCGCCGCGAATTAGCGAATATGCGGAACCAAGCATCAAACCTCATTCGTACCGTTGAAGATATTCTCAAAGAAAATGGTCTAACGGTGATTAGCCAAAGTATGCGCGAAGAGCCTCTTAACAATATGGCAACACTTAAGGGCTTATATGAGTCTGAGGAGGCAACCTATGAAAATATTCAGTCTGCCATTAAGCCATTGCAACAATCATTGTTTG
Source organism: Pseudanabaena sp. UWO311 (assembly GCA_943371975.1). Taxonomy (GTDB): domain Bacteria; phylum Cyanobacteriota; class Cyanobacteriia; order Pseudanabaenales; family Pseudanabaenaceae; genus Pseudanabaena. The sequence goes on from CALRWX020000045.1 coordinate 17,364, forward strand.
AATTGACTAAAGCTGTTGAAAAATACTCTCAGGTTGAGCGAATTAAACAAAATCCTAGTGATACTTCGGGATAGGTTGAGGGGGCGACTTGCCCTCTTTATTTTGTTTAGTTCATCGTCATGGCTTTAACTGAAGTGCAAAGCACTGTATGATTATAGAGTTGTGCTTGTACTTTTAGTTACAGTTGTTGTCTCCTACAATATTGCCAACTGTATGTATGTCCTGTGAACCGTAAGCCACTATGTCACTTTTTGATTGGTTTGCCGAAACACGCTCTCGCGCAAGTGAAGCATATCGCCGCAAAACTCCTAGTCTTAATCAAGAATCTCAAGAACGCGAAATTCCTGATGGTTTATGGCACAAATGTTCTAGTTGTGGCGCTTTGACCTATGTTAAGGACTTGAAAATCAATTTGATGGTTTGTCCTGAATGTGGTCATCATAATCAAGTCAATGCCTATGAACGTATTGCTCAATTGATGGACGTTGGTACATGGCAGGAAATGGACGCGGATTTAACTTCCTGTGATCCTCTAGGTTTTAAGGATCGTAAGCCCTACATCGATCGCATCAAAGAATATAGGCAAAAAACAGGCTTAAGCGATGGTGTCATTACTGGTACTGGCAAAATCGATGGTTGTGATGCTGCGATGGCAGTAATGGATTTCCGCTTTATGGGCGGCAGTATGGGATCAGTGGTCGGCGAAAAGATCACTCGTATGCTGGAAACTGCTACGGCAAAACGTTTTCCAGCTCTAATTTTTTGCGCTTCTGGTGGGGCGCGAATGCAAGAGGGAATTTTGAGCTTAATGCAGATGGCAAAGACCTCCGCAGCTTTAGAGCGCCATCGTCAGGCTAATTTACTGTATATCCCCATTTTGACTAATCCGACAACGGGCGGCGTAACTGCAAGTTTTGCGATGCTTGGTGATCTGATCTTGGCAGAACCAAAAGCTTTGATCGGTTTTACGGGGCGACGGGTCATTGAGCAAACTCTAAAGCAAAAAATTCCTGAAGGTTTTCAATCGTCGGAATATTTACTTGATCATGGGTTTGTGGATGCGGTTGTTCCTAGAACTAAACTAAAACAAAGCTTATCAATGGTTCTAAAAATGCACCAACCTTCGATCTCAACTAATTCTCAACTTAACGCTGCTGCCAAGTCAGTTGTCCCGATTCTGTCTGATACCACGTTAATCTCTGAGTTGTAGTATCGATTAAGTTAATTGCCTGACGTGGTGAAGCGATCGCCAAATTAATTGCTTGCTTTGGCTCACAAACCTGCCATTCAACTAAATTGTTGACTGTATCCAGCAAAGGGACTGTCGTACCTGAGAGCGTGCCATCGGGTAGTCTTGCTGTGCCATCAGTTACGGTAATCTGGCGATCGTCCCAAGGGTAAGTGCCATCAGGCCAACCTAGTGGCGCAAGGGCATCACTGACCAGAAAAATTTGTTTTTTCATCCGATAGAGCAGTTTAATCATTTCGGGTGAAACGTGAACGCCGTCGGCAATGAGTCCGCACCAGACCCGATCGCTTAAAATTGCTTCGCCTAATAAGCCCACATCGCGATGATGCAAACTGGGCATGGCATTAAAGGCATGAGTGACCATCGTTGCGCCTTGGGCGATCGCTATTCTCGTTTGTTCAGCATTTGCTGTGGAGTGACCTAGACTAACGATGATATGGCGATCGCGTAAATATTGAATCGTTTCCCCTGAAGGATCGAGTTCAGGTGCAAGGGTAACTAATTTAATAATGTCGGTGTAATCACCTAATACCTGTCGTAATGTATCGAGATTAAGCGGTAATAAATGGTGTTGCGGATGTGCGCCACGTTTGTCGGGATGTAGAAAAGGCCCTTCGAGATGGACTCCTAAAATTTTGGCTTCATGAGGATCGGAATGTTGCTTTTGATAGGCGATCGCTTCGGCTAGGAAAAATAAAGATCGATGGAATTGCGCGATGGAAGCGGTAACAAGAGTAGGCAAAAATCCATCTAGTCCCTGTTGATAAAGAAATCGACAAATTTCTGGTAACTTAGCGGCGTGATCGGGATTTAAATCATTAAAAGGAATTCCTAATGCTCCATTAATTTGGAGGTCAATAGCACCTTGTGTAGAACAGATGATTCTGCGTAAACCTGTCATGATTTCTCGCGATCGCTAATTATTTTGATTAAGCGCCAATTCAAGGATGAAATGCAACAGTATCTGATGAAGCAAAGAATACTTCGTAAGGGGTAAGATAGTCAAGAGATTTTCTCGGTCTGTGGTTGATCAAATCTACCACCTTCTGAAAGTTTTCTTCTTTCACGATTTTGAAGTTCGTACTTTTGGGATAGAACTCTCTAATTAATCCATTCGTATGCTCATTCAATCCTCGTTCCCATGAATGATATGGAGGTGTAAAGAAAGTCTCTATTTGCAGGCTTTCAGATAGCTTCTTGTGCCCACAGAATTCTCTGGCATTATCATAATCGAGGTTTGATTGATTGGTTACAAAAACAACCATTAGCGGAGATATTCTCATGTCTGGGCGATGGACATGACGGGATCTGGAATTTATTTGCTGCTATTGCGCCATCAGTCCAAAGGTTTGAAATACTCGATTGGTATCATTTGAAAGAACACCTTTACAATGTTGGCGATTCTTTACGTCGGCTAAATAGGGCAGAAGATTTACTTAGGCAAGGTGATGTTGAGCAAGCTATAGCACTATTTGAGGGGTGTAAGTTCAAACGAGCTATCAATTTTCTCGATTATTTACGCAGTCATCGTTATCGCATTCCTGAGTATGGTTATTTACAGCAGTAGGGGCTTACCATTGGCTCAGGTGCTTTGGAATCAACGATTAAACAGATTGGTCGTCGCATCAAGATTTCTGGAACTCAGTGGAACAGACACAATGTTGCTCAAGTTTTGAAACATCGCTGCGCTTATCTCAATGGCTATGTCTATTCCCCTAAGTATATTTACTCAGCGCCTATTTGAGATGCTCCCCAAATAACAAATGCACTGAAGAAGGACGAAGTGCAACTCTTCCAGTAATCTCTGCGATAGGATTATTTGGCAATTTGACATAAAATCCCCGTTCGACAGCTCGTTGAGGATTAGAAGTACCTTCAAAAGCTGACATCAGCCTGCGGAAAAATTTCAGGCGGTCGGACATGACATTTTTAACTTAATTGCAGGTTAGTGTTTACATCTTAGCGGATGAGCCAAAATCTGCAAAGATGTAGACCACCGCACTGCGGCAAAAAATATAGCATTGCGATAAGATGATTGTTGCAAGCCAATGATCGTCACCGCTTTAAATATGACCGCCAGTATCACATTCAAATTTTCGACCTCCGAAATTAAAGCTGAGGGCTTGACCCTTGATGAATATCAGATGATTTGCGATCGCCTTGGTCGGGAACCCAATAAAGCTGAATTGGGTATGTTTGGCGTGATGTGGTCAGAGCATTGTTGTTATAAAAACTCGCGTCCGTTACTTAAGCAATTCCCGACCACAGGCGAACGCATCCTCGTCGGACCAGGAGAAAATGCGGGTGTAGTCAAGATTACCGATGATATTGCCATTAGTTTTAAAATCGAAAGCCATAACCGTCCTTCGGCTGTGGAGCCATATCAGGGAGCAGCGACAGGCGTAGGGGGCATTTTGCGTGATATTTTCACGATGGGAGCGCGTCCCGTCGCAATTTTAAATTCATTGCGTTTTGGTGAACTCTCCGATCCTTGGGTACGCAGTCGGGTTAATGGCATTGTCAGTGGGATCGCGGGCTATGGCAATTGTATCGGTGTTCCTACTGTGGGCGGTGAGGTTTATTTTGATAAGGCATATAACCGTAATCCGCTTGTCAATGCGATGGCGATCGGGATTATGGAAACTAAGGAGATCGTCAAGTCGGGGGCGGCGGGTGTGGGAAATCCTGTGATTTATGTTGGCTCGACTACGGGGCGCGATGGCATCAAGGGCGCTAGTTTTGCTAGTACAGAAATTTCTGGTAAATCGGAACAAAATCGATCGGCGGTACAAGTAGGTGATCCATTTTTAGAAAAGTCTTTAGTGGAAGCTTGCTTAGAAGCTTTCAAGACAGGTGCAGTGGTAGCCGCGCAGGATATGGGCGCGGCGGGGTTGACCTGTTCTACTTCGGAAATGGCGGCTAAGGGCGGTGTGGGTGTATCTCTGGATTTAGACAAAATTCCTGCGCGAGAAACAGGAATGACTCCCTACGAATATTTGCTTTCGGAATCACAGGAACGGATGTTATTTGTTGCTCATAAGGGAAGGGAAGCGGAATTAATTGAGATTTTTGAACGCTGGGGACTTCATGCCGTAGTTGCAGGTGAAGTTCTGGAAGAGCCAATTGTCCGCATTCTCTGGCATGGTGAGATTGCGGCGGAGATCCCTGCAACGGCTCTGGCTGACAATACGCCGATTTATCACCGTCAGTTGGCTGATACTCCCGACTATGCTAAAAAGGCTTGGGCTTGGGATGAGAAAGAAGCGATCGCCTCCTTCCCCAATATTAATCCCAGTGACGCATTGTTGAAATTACTTTACACCCCTGCGATCGCCTCAAAAGCATGGGTCTATCGCCAATACGATCATCAAGTTCAAAATAATACCGTCATTTTCCCCGGAGGTGCTGATGCTGCCGTAATTCGCTTACGTAGTCAAGGTTTTGGCGCGGGAGAACTAAATACTGCTCAATGCCAAATTGATTCCCTTGCAGGTGTCGCTGCTACCGTTGATTGCAATGCTCGTTATGTCTATCTTGACCCTTATGAAGGTGCAAAACTTGCAGTAGCCGAAGCTGCTCGTAATCTATCCTGCGTTGGCTCTGATCCCATTTCTGTCACTGATAATTTGAACTTTGGTAGTCCTGAAAATGCGATCGGTTATTGGCAACTTCATGAAGCCTGTCGCGGTATCGCAGATGCTTGTCGTGAGTTGTCAACCCCCGTTACGGGTGGAAATGTTTCTCTCTACAACGAAACTATTGACTCTGAAGGTAACGCCCAGCCAATCTATCCAACACCCGTAATCGGCATGGTGGGTTTGGTTGAAGATGTGACTAAAGTAGTTGGTCAGGCTTGGAAATCTGTCGGAGATGCGATTTATTTACTAGGTAGCGATCGCGCCAGTCTTGCAGGTTCTGAATATCTCGCCTCAGTTATTGGTGAAGTTACAGGTCGCCCCCAACCCGTTGATTTTGAGTTGGAACGCAAAGTGCAATTTGCCTGCCGTCAAGGTATTGCCCAAGGCTTAGTTCAATCTGCCCATGATTGTTCAGAAGGTGGTTTAGCCGTTGCCTTGGCGGAATCTTCTATATCTGGCAAACTTACGGCGCAAATCCAGTTGTCTCAACCTGAAGATCTACATCTTTCTCAGTTGCTATTTGGGGAAGGTGCAAGCCGCATTGTTGTTTCTGTAAAAAACAGCGATCGCCCAGCATGGCAAACCTATCTCACCAATCAACTAGCCAATAATTGGCAACATCTTGGTACGGTGAGTGAGGCTGCTAGCGATTTGACGATCGCGGTTAGTGGTGAAAAGGCGATCGCTGTATCTCTCTCTCAACTCACCAAAAACTTTAATGAGGCAATTCCTAAACGGATGGGATATACCCTATAAAAAAATATGAAGAGATGCGGCGCGAATCGCCGCATCTCTTCATATTTTTGACAAACTTAGAAAATTTTTTCTAAGTTTGTCAAAAATGTACGCCACTGTGTATAATTACAAAGCGTCAAAAAATGCCCTCATGGCTCAGTGGTAGAGCATTCCCTTGGTAAGGGAAAGGTCACGGGTTCAAATCCCGTTGAGGGCTTATGGTTGTATACCAATTTTTTATTGCCGATCGCTTTCTAGATCAAAAATCACTTTTTGCCAATACCAAACTTCGGGCATGTTTGGATGTTCTTGCTTGGCAATATCAATGAGACGTTGGGCGATCGCCATATTGCCACCCACCAAAGCTAACAAACTTTGCTGCAATTCCAAACTAGGCATCTGCATTAAATTCACTGTTGCCGCCGCGTTTGCCTGTTGGCGTTGGGATTCCTTGGTTTGCTTCTCAAGTTCCGATTGCCAGAGATTGATGCGAGCTAGAGCATAGCGATAACGCTCCATAATCGACTGATTAAACCAAATATTTGCGGCTTGTTGATAGTCATCGATCGCCCCTTTAATATCGCCAAAGTCATATCTCGCATCAGCGCGATCGCAATATAGTTGAGGATTTTGATTGTTCAGAGCCAGCGATCGCGAAAAATCTTCTATAGCAGTGCGATAGTCCTTAAGTCTAAAATGAGCTTCTGCCCGATAAATATAAATTTCTCTATTGCTGGGATACTCACGTAGTAACTCGTTAAAATCTGCGATCGCCCCTTGAGCATCACCAATTTCCGCCCGAATTTTGCCCCGACTGATGCGAACTTCAAGATTTTGCGGCTCTAGAAATTGGGCTTGATTAAGATCCTTGATTGCAGCTTGCGGATCACCTAACTTACTTAAGACTAAACCCCGCAGACAAAAAGCCTTAACATTCTTAGGCTCAACTTGTAATAGCCAATTAAGATCAATTAAGGCATTGATGTAGTCACTCTGATCAATTTTTTGCTGTACATTCGCAAAAACATCCTCTATCGATGGCGGCAACAAAGTTTCTAGTGGTTTATAGCTTTCGATGCAACGGCGACAATTATCTTCATCACGCAGTTCTAAAAATAGGCTGGCGGCTTTTTTGTAGGTAGCGATCGCTTTTTCGATTTGATTTTGTTGCTTATAGGTTAAGCCTAGCAATTGATGGGCGATCGCTGATTTAGGATTGATCTCAAGGGCTTGAGCAATATCTATTTGAGCATTAACAAGATCGGCGATCGCAATGTGGGTTAGACCACGGGCGATGTATACATCAAAAAAACTCGGATTTAAACTGAGAACTTGGTCATAGTCTTTGATAGCACCTTGATAATCGCCTAAGTCAAAAAGAATCAATCCACGCTGATAATATGCATTGGCAAGTTCAGGATTAGTAGCGATCGCATTGCTAAAAAATTGAATTGCTCCATAACGATCTCCAGACTTTGCCCTAGCCAAACCCTGTTGATAAAGCTCCTGTGCCATTTTTATTGTCCTATGTCTAGATCTTTCAAGTGGCGATCGAAATAGTATTATAGTTAAAATCCATACTTTTGTAGTTAACCACTCAGGAGTTGCTGCTATGACCAAGAAGTCTAAAACTGTCAAACATCAGATTGAAAAAACGCTACATACCGTTGCTGATGTCGCGCAAGATCAGTATCAAAAAAACATCAAAAAAGCTCACAAGAGCGTAGACAAGCAAGTTGATGTGGTACGCGATCGCCTTGAAGAATTTGACAGTTGGGCAGTGGAGTCAGTTAATGATGCATTAGAAAATGTGGAAAAGAAATTAGGAAAGCAAGTCACAAAAACTGTCAGCCGTCTGCAAAAAATTGCCCAAAAAGTCGCAAAATCAGCCTTAGATAAATTTAAAGATTAAAGGGAAGTTCTTCAGATCAAATAAGGGTCGGCACTTTGCGCCGACCCTTATTTGGTCTTTGAGATTCTCTCGTGATGTCTCCAAGCCTGACGCACAGAGTTAAGTAACTCATCTTGAAATCTCTCAGTAGAGAATCGCATTGCACTTTCGCAGCAATTTATTGGCAAGATGCGATCGGCATTTTTCTCAAACTCTAGCACTGCTCCACAAATACTATCTACGGACTGCTCCGCAAAAAATAACCCTGTAGGGCGATCATACTCTAGTCCAAACACCGATTCGCATACACCACCACGACCAAAGGCAATGACTGGCGTTCCACAGGCTTGAGCTTCTACAGGTGTAATGCCAAAGTCTTCTTCTGAGGCAAACACAAAAGCTTTAGCATTTTGCATATATTCTCGTAATTCTTCTGGTTTGCGATAGCCTAGAAATCGAATATTTTTACCGGCTTTAGCCTGAATTTTGGACATCTGCTCACCATCACCAATCACGATTAACTGGCGATCGCCCATCCGAGAAAAGGCTTCCACTATGAGATCAACACGTTTATAGGGAACTAAGCGCGAAGCCGTAAGATAGAACTCCTGTTTTTGTTCACAAAGAGTATAGTTTTGTAAATCTACAGGTGGATAAATCACCTCTGCTTCGCGTCGATAAACCTTCTGAATTCTACGAGCGATAAATTGAGAATTGGCAATAAATAAATCCACTCCATTTGCAGTGCGTGTATCCCAAATCCTTATCTGATGTAAAATCCATCGTGCAATCCAACTTTTGATACCCCGTTCTAAATTAGCTTCTCTTAGATATTGATGTTGCAAATCCCATGCATAGCGAATCGGTGAATGCACATAGGAGATATGTAACTGATGGGGAGAAGTTAACACGCCTTTAGCAACAGCATGGGAACTCGAAATAATTAAGTCATAGGCCGACAAATCTAGCTGCTCAATCGCAAGGGGCATCAATAGCAAGTATTGCCGAAATTTAGCTGTGGCAAAGGGTAAATTTTGAATAAATGTAGTCTTAACTTTTTTGTTTTGAATAAAGCTACGTTGCGAATCCTCCAAAAAATCTACCACCGCAAATAGATCAGCATGGGGAAATAAGTTTAAAATCTGTTCAACCACTCGTTCTGAGCCAGCATAGCTAACAAACCATTCATGAATGATCGCAATTTTGAGTTTTTCTAGTTGTGACATAGTGGTTAAAATGACAGCGTTGAATTCCCATGATTTATGAAGTTTCGCCTTCCCTTTTCTACCCTAGCCTCTATTGGCATTGCGAGCGCCTGTATTACATGCGTTTCGGCTTTAACGTTTTCAAAGGTTTTAAGCAGATCTGCGATCGCTCAACAAGCCGCACCCACTGTCACGACCACATCAAGTAATGGGGCGATCGACTTAGCTAAACACTTACGCAACAATGGAGCAAAATTATACACCGTTTTTTGGTGTCCCCATTGTTATAGCCAAAAAGAACGCTTTGGTAAAGAAGCGATAAATCAACTAGAAGTCATTGAATGTGATGATCGTGGGGTCAACCCTCAAAGACAACTTTGCATTTCCCAAAAAGTTAGGGGCTATCCTACATGGGAAATCGATGGAAAACTCTATGGAGGCGATCGTTCTCTAGACAACCTTGCAGAAATATCTGAATATCGGGGGAGGTTATGATGTTTTACTACTCACTGACAAATCAAATCCCAATGTTATTAAAAGTGCCACTTTGTGAAACTTTTAATAACATTGGGGTTCCTAAGCATAAATGTTGTTGAGAAAATATTTAACTAGCTTGCGTGATATCGCTGTTTAATGCATTAATTGAGAGCAATACACAAAACAGTTAAATTGACAACTAGTAATCGCAAGCAACTAGTTAGTGTAGTTACCTCACTACCAAAAAAAAGTAATTTTCTGCATAAACATTGTATATAGGTTAAGAAGGTATTTAATAAGTCCTTGATTTTGTGCTTATTGCTCCTTTGTTTTTTTTGATTACCGCGAACCTTGCAGGCTAATATGTCTACTCTTGTTATTGTCGAATCGCCCACTAAAGCCCGCACTATTCGGAACTTTTTGCCCACTGGATATAGGGTAGAAGCATCGATGGGACATGTGCGCGATTTACCACAATCAGCCAGTGATATTCCTGCGGAGCTAAAGGGGACGGAATGGGCAAAACTCGGCGTAAATGTGGATGCTGACTTTGAGCCGCTTTATATCGTGCCAGACGACAAGAAAAAAATTGTTCGTGAACTTAAGTCTGCGCTCAAAGGCGTTAAAGAAGTAATCCTAGCCACTGACGAAGACCGCGAGGGTGAAAGTATTTCTTGGCACTTGTTGCAAATCTTGCAGCCCAAAGTCCCTATTAAGCGCATGGTTTTCCATGAGATCACCTCTGAGGCAATTAAAGGCGCGTTAAAAAATTGTCGCCAAATCGATGATCGCCTTGTCCATGCCCAAGAAACTCGCCGTATTCTCGATCGCCTTGTCGGGTATACCCTCTCTCCCTTACTTTGGAAAAAAATCGCATGGGGACTATCGGCGGGACGAGTGCAATCTGTCGCTGTTAGATTAATCGTCAATCGCGAACGCGAGCGCCGCGCTTTTAAATCGGGTAGCTATTGGGACTTGAAAGCAAATCTTTATGCCCCGAAGCAGGAATTTCCTGTGCAGCTAGTCTCGGTCGGTGGTACGAACGTTGCCACAGGTAAAGACTTTGATGAGGCGACAGGCAAAATTGCCAAGGGTCGGAAAGTTTTGCTGTTAGATGAAGCATCTGCGATCGCTTTACAACAACGCTTAAATGGCAAGGTCTGGTCTGTCAGCAATCTTGATGAGCGCCCCACCACCCGCAAACCTTCACCACCTTTCACCACCTCCACTCTTCAGCAGGAGGCAAACCGTAAATTGCGTTTGTCTGCAAGGGACTCGATGCGCGTGGCTCAAGCCCTGTATGAGCAAGGTTTCATTACCTATATGCGTACTGACTCGGTGCATCTCTCGCAACAGGCGATCGCGGCGGCGCGTCAATGCGTCGCCACTATGTATGGCAATAACTTCCTCAGTAAAGAGCCTCGCCAATATGTCACCAAGTCTAAAGGTGCACAGGAAGCTCACGAAGCGATCCGTCCTGCGGGTGAGACTTTCCGCACTCCGCAAGAAACAGGTTTGTCTGGTCGCGAGTTAGCCCTCTATGACCTAATCTGGAAGCGTACCGTCGCCTCCCAAATGGCAGATGCTCAGCTAACCATGCTCAGCGTCCAACTGACCGTTGAGGATGCCTTATTTCGCGCCTCAGGCAAACGCATCGATTTCTCAGGATTTTTCCGCGCCTATGTCGAGGGTTCTGACGATCCCGATGCGGCTCTAGAAGAAAAAGAAATCACCTTACCACCGCTTAAAGTCGGGGATCATCCCGTTTGCCGCGAACTAAACACCGTTGGTCACGAAACCCAACCGCCTGCAAGATATACCGAAGCTGCCCTTGTGAAAATGCTTGAAAGCGAAGGTATCGGTCGCCCTAGTACCTACGCCAGTATCATCGGCACAATCTGCGATCGCGGCTATGTCCAACTTATAAACAATGCCCTGATCCCGACTTTTACCGCCTTTGCCGTAACTAGCCTATTAGAAGAGCATTTCCCCAATCTTGTTGATCCCAGCTTCACTTCCAAAATGGAACAAACCCTTGATGACATTTCCACAGGCAGCGTGGAATGGCTGCCCTACCTCAAAAAGTTCTATTCAGGAGAACAGGGCTTAAGTGGACAGGTAAAATCCCGTGATAGTCTCATTGATGGAGAATCTGCGAGAACAGTTTATCTTGAAGGATTAGATGATGATGTTAAAGTCAAAATCGGTAAGTTTGGCGCATATATCCAAGTAGGAGAAGGCGATCGCATGGTTAACTCTTCTATCCCTCAAAATTTCACTCCTTCTGATTTAGTTCCTGAAAAAATTGAACTTCTACTCAAGCAGAAGTTAGAAGGCCCCGATCAAGTTGGCATTCATCCTGAAGCAAACGAACCAATCTTTATGATGATGGGGCAATATGGTCCCTATGTGCAGCTAGGTCAAGCCACCGATAAGGTTCCTAAACCGAAAAGAGCTTCTTTGCCCAAGGGAATCCAGCCTGAACAAGTTACCCTTGATCTCGCCGTCAAGTTATTGGCTTTGCCTCGCACCTTAGGCGAACATCCCGATACTAATAATCGGATATTTGTGAACACTGGCAGATTTGGTCCCTATGTTTGTCATGTCAAAGGTACTGGAGACAAGGATGATAACCGATCGCTAAAATCCTCTGATGATCCCTATACGATTACTTTAGAACGAGCATTAGAACTTCTCTCACAACCGAAGACTTTGCGCGGAGCCGCCGCCGCCAAGGTTTTGAAATCCCTCGGTAAGCATCCTGCTGATAGTGAAGCGATCGAAGTTCTTGATGGCAAGTATGGTCCCTACGTCAAACATGGGAAGGTGAATGTATCGCTAACTAAAGAACAGACCGTGGAAGGGCTTACCTTAGAAGCAGCTCTATCGATGTTGGCAAGTAAATCTGGCAAAAGTACTAGCAAAAAAACGAAGGCAGCTTCTAGTGCAACTAAGAAAACAACTACCAAAAAGACCTCAACAAAATCTACAGTAACTAAGGCATCTAGCACTAAAACGGCTACTACTAAGAAAAAGACCACAGCTACGACAAAAACCGCAGCGACTAAAAAATAATAGTTGTTCTTTTAAAATGTAAGGACAGGCAGCGCTTTGTGCCACCTATCCTTACATTTTTAGCACTGCCAGAGAGGAGGGAAGTAAGTCTAATTCAATATTTCTTGATGAATAAAAGCTTGTTGTTTGAGATGATGAATCCGATCGCTAAGTAACTGATTAGAATATTCAAGAACCTTCACCCAAACATTTGTAATTACTTGAGCATCTTCTGGTAAATCATCCAATTTCCAGCCAGAAATACCCAAATCCTCCATTAAATAAGAAACTTTTGGATCGTAGCTAATTGCTGAACATTGACAACCCTCAGCCGCCGCCATAATCAGTCCATGTAAACGCATAGCGATCGCTAAATCTACCCCTCTAAAAATTCCTTTTAGTTTGCGAGGATCTTTTTGAATTATGATCTGGTTACGTTTGGGAAGTTTATCGTTGAGTGAATCACTAATTGCTTGGGCGATCGCCTTATCTTGCGATGGCTGAAATGGAACTAACAAAATGTAAGCATTGGTTTGTGCTTGCAATTTTTGTAATGCTTCGGTAATTGTGGCAAGGCGACAGGAAGTTAAGTCAGGATGTGATCGCAAAACTACCGCCACACGAGGCGAAGCAATATCCCCATAAATATCCATCGGTATAGAATCTAATGCCCAGACTGGATCAGGAGCAACAAGGCTTTCGATTTGCCAATTGGCTAATAACTTGGCGGAATTGCGATCGCGTACAGATACCGCACTGCATCCTTGAAATGCCCGTTTGGCGATCCATTGACTGAAATTCCGCTTGAGTGGACCAACTCCCTGCGCCCATGCCACAGTTTGTAAACCCATCCCTTGAGCTAAGCCCATTACCCCACCGTAATAAATCGGATTTCTGGCACTGGTTGCATCCTGCATCAAGCTGCCCCCGCCCCAAATAAATAATTCTGATCGCTTAAATTCATTAATTAGCCCAAATACTGAATAGCGATCGCTAGCTTCGACCTGATGTAAATTTTCAGTAGATTTGGGACTAGCGGACAAAACAAGCGGTTGAATATCCTTAGGTAGCATTTGCAGCAAAGTGGCAAGCAAAGCTTCATCGCCGCCATTGCCCATTCCGTAATATCCACACAAAACCGCACGTCGCATATTAAATTTGCCTAAATATTTTGCGTTTGAAACAACGGTGAATAAACGCTACAGCACTAATATTGTATGAGATTGTATGGTTTGGATCAGACTAATCTAGGTGAATCGGCATAATTAAGGGATTTGCTATTAATTAAAGTACCAGAGGCTTCGACTTCGCTCAGCCAAAGTTGGCTGA
>CALRWX020000046.1:0-30437 GCA_943371975.1 Pseudanabaena sp. UWO311
TGGGATTTATAAACTGTCGTCCACAGTCAGCACAAATGTGATTTTGCTTTCCTTGCTTAATTCCATTTTTCCTTATGTGTTCTGATCCACACTTTGGACACTTCATCTTTCTTGTTTGAACTCATACTTCATTATGCAACGCCTATAATAAAGTTTTGCAATCGCTGAAAGTATTAAAATAGCGCATATTGGGTCGCAAATAGCCCTGTTGTTTTGAATAAATAAGGCAGGTTAACAGTATGATAGGTTAATGAATCAATATTTTGCGACTGTGGCGAGGGGCTTAGAAGCTCTCGCAGCACAGGAATTAGAACAATTAGGCGCTCATTCCGTTGAGGCGGGATTCTGTGGCGTGAGCTTTGAAGGCGATCGCAACTTACTATATCGTGTTAATCTCTGGGCGCGTTTACCATTCCGAATCTTAATGCACCTCGATCAATTTGATTGCCTTGATGCTGATGATCTCTATCAAGGAATTAAAGCGATCGACTGGGACGAGTTTTTGACCCCTGAAATGACTTTGGCAGTTAATGCCACTGGTAAAAATGATCAGCTTAATCATACACATTTCACCGCTTTACAAGTCAAAAATGCGATCGTTGATCAGCAAAAGGAAAGATTTGGCGAGCGATCAGATGTAGATATACAGGAAACAGATTTACGAATTGGGGTGCATATTGATGACAATGGTTGTACCGTCAGTCTCGATAGCTCTGGAAATAGCCTACACCGTCGCGGTTATCGTCCCGCCGTTGGTGCGGCTCCGCTAAAGGAATCTCTTGCTGCCGCCCTTATCCAACTGTCAGGCTGGCAACCCGATCAGATGTTTTATGATCCTCTATGCGGCTCAGGAACTTTACCTTTAGAGGCAAGTCTAAAAGCTCTAAATATTGCTCCTGGAATGTTCCGCGATCGCTTTGGATTTGAAACTTGGCTAGATTTCGATCAAGAACTTTTGGCAAACTTGATTCAAGAAGCCGATGATAATCGTTTAGATGCTTTACCTGCACCAATCTGGGGTAGCGATCGCAATCCCGAAGTAGTCGATCAAGCAATCATCAATGCCAAAAACTGCGGCTTATCCAATCATGTTTATTTTTCTGCCTTAGATCTTGCGGAAGTAGTCGCCCCTGCGGATAGTGGAGTTCTCTTTTGCAATCCGCCCTATGGCGAGAGATTAGGAAGAAATAGTGATTTAGGAGCCTTTTATAAGCAATTAGGAAACATTCTCAAACAACGCTTTAAGGGATGGACAGCTTTTGTACTTAGCGGCAATAAGGAATTATCTCAGACCATTGGGCTTAAATCTTCACAACGCATCGCAGTACTAAATGGCGCGTTGCCATGTCAGCTAATGAAATACGAACTTTATTAAAAACTAAAATCCAGATTGTTGAGCGGCCCGCTACGCGAGCGATACATAAAAAGGTAAGAGGCGGTGCTTCGCGCCGCCTCTTACCTTTTTATTAATGAACGTGCATCTTAGGATAAATAGCTGAATTTTCATTGCGAAAATGTTTATTGAGCTTACCTTTGCTAGACTGAAGTTAATTATTGAGAAGTACTTACATAAGGAATCGGGTAAGTTTAATATGCCTTACTCAGCAGAGATCAGTCGTCGCCAACCCAGTTGTTTTCTATTTCTGATCGATCAATCTGGATCGATGGCAGATACATTTTCTAGCGAAAGTGCCAGCAATAGAGCATCTAAGGGCGCAAATGCCAGCTTGCATAAAACTAATGAACCAATTCAAAAAGCTCAGGCAGTCGCCGATGCCGTCAATCGCTTACTTGATTCCCTCGGTCAACGATGTGTTAAGGGTAATGAAATTTACGATTATTTTGATGTTGGCGTAATTGGTTACAACAGCGAAGTTTCATCGACACTTGATGGCGTTGCAGCAGAAAAAGCGATCGCCCCCATCAGCAAGATTTATGAAAATCCAACCGAATTAGAAAAACGCGCCCAGAAACTACCTGACGGGATGGGTGGCTCAGTTGAAGTCTATAATGACTTCCCCATCTGGTTTAAACCAGTGGCAAGCGGGGGGACGGCAATGTGTAGCGTCTTTGAGATGGCGCGTATGCTGCTGGAAGATTGGATTGAGAAACATCCCAATAGCTACCCACCGACGATTATTAATATTACGGATGGTGAATCTACTGACGGGAATCCTACTGAAGAAGCCCTCAATCTCAAAAAATTGAGTACATCCGACGGCTCGGTTCTGCTCTACAATATCCACCTTTCCGCAGAATATACACAGCCAGTATCCTTTCCTAACACCGTTGAAGTGTTGAATGATCCTTATGCTCGCTTGATGTTTGAGCTATCAAGTCCTCTCCCCTACGCTGCTCAAAAAGCCGCCGAAAAAGAAGGTTATAAGATTACATCTGACGCTAGAGCTTTCATGTTTAATGCCGACCCCGTCAAGCTAATTCAGTTTCTCGAAATTGGCACACGCACGGAAAATTTAAGATAAAAAAAGCCCCCTTGGGGCTTTTTTTATCTTAACAGTGACACGGGTACTAATACTGTTGCTGTGACAGGAACAACTCCGACTTCATCACTATTAAGCGCGATCGCTGCCGCATGGGACAAATCGAGATTGCGATTACCAATATAAGGACCGCGATCGTTAATTCTCACCACCACTGACCGCCCATTCTTCTCATTGGTGACTTTAAGGTAGGTATCAAAAGGAAGGCTAGGATGGGCTGCCGTGAAATCTTGCTGTTCAAACTGTTCTCCCGATGCAGTCTGTCTACCTTGAAAATAAGGACCATACCAAGAAGCCAAACCATTAATTTTTTCGTTAGTAGCTGTCAATTGATACATTTGCTTTTGGGCTTCTACTAAGGTCATTGGCTCCGCCCCAGTCGCAACCCTAAGACTATTAATCCATTGGGTCAAGATTAGCGAAGGATTAAGAACCTCAGATGTAGGAATACTAAATAAAATCGTGCCTTTATATTTCCCAATATATTCTCTGTTGATTACCAATGGCTCAAGCTGTTGAGGGTCAAAATCGGTTGAATTCAAAATAACTGCAAGCTTAGCCGTAGCGATCGCTGCATTAGGTAAATCCTTCACCAAAAATACAGGTTGACGATTGACCATAATCACCCATTCGTTAGATGACCTTGATTGAAACTCAATAACGTATTTAGGTTGATTAGGTACTGATAATTGTTGACTAAAGTTGTTACCTGATGACGATTTTTCTAGAATCAAATTGAGATCATTGTTAGTATTCTGATCATTTAGATCCTTTGCTAGCATTGCTGATGACAAGCTGGAAGCTAGAGACAACAAAGATATCGTCCACAAAATAGATAGATGAGATAAGTTAGCCATAGATTGTTTAAACGCTAGAAGTTAGAAATACTTAGAACTTGTTTTCTTATTTGTAATGTGAATGAAGATTCAAGATTTTTTAGGGGTTATACATAGAGATAAAGTGGCAAAGCAAGCAATATTCCAATTCTTGTTTTTGTTTTTAGAAACCTCAATTCAGTGATTCAAGTCATAATTTTTTGCTGATTTAAGCGTATATTTTTTATTTGAAATCACGGTATCAAGGATCTATCAAAACCTAGATAGCAAGTTTTTTAAATTGATTATACAAAAACATTTTTGTACTCTAATTTACACTATTAGATTTTTACAAATTTTCAAACACCAAAAGTTATACAAAAGTTATATATACATCCTAAGAAATTAAATTATTAAAAAGCTTATACATTAAAGTTAAAAATATTTTTGACGTAGAAATATACAAGCGTAATAATCTAACGCTTGTATATAAATAAAACATCATACTTTTGTAGGTATAAATTATGCCAATATAGGATGAAATCGTTGCCTAGACTAAAAAATATAAAATTAAAAGATTTTATTGTCTAGATATTTAGATCAGTTAATTATTCCATCTGGCAAATTATACAAATTATTATTGTCAACTTAGTTTCATGTACTGCATATATAAATATTTGATTTCAATAGAAATAAATTAAGATGAAAATTAGTAATATTATTTTATTTAAGAATTTAAAAAATAGATTTGGCTAAAACACCAATATGAATAATTGATATATTTTAATTATTAAATATATTAAAACGCATAATTCTAAACTGATAAATCATGTAGAAACTAGAAAAAATATTAAGAGCAACTACTACATTTTTATAATTTATATTTTTAAACTTACGATATTAGTGGGGATCGCAAATCATCCTTTAGATATAGATAAAACAATAATCCTCTAATTCAACGAAAAACTTTAGATAAAATTATCAAGCGACCAGTGTTATCGAAAAAAGTTTTAATACAAGACATCACAGCTAAAACCCAAATAAATGAAGGCGTTGGTTTGTGCCGCATTTATTTATTTGGGTTTTAAAAGAAGCTGGCAGAGTCATTTACACAGTCGCTAGCTTCTTAGCTTTAAAAGCTGGCAATAGCCAAATCACGGCATATTCGCGATATATTAATGATTTTCGACAGAAGTCCAGCAATTTTGCGGATACTTTGCTGATTTATTGTGGCTGGTATCTTGAAATTTTTTGGATAATTGCTCTATAGTCTGGGTTGCTAACTAAAACTTGGCGATGCTCGCTATTTTTATTGAGAATTATTAAGAATAAACAGATCCATTAGGCATTGTCGCGCCCTGAAAATTTGCATTTGTGAGTTTCACCATAATTTTTTCGCCAAAGCCAACTCTTGCTCCACTTAAGTTAGCTCCACTCAGGTCTGCCCCACTCATATCTGCTCCGATTAAGTTAGCCCCACGCAGGTCAGCATTACGTAAATTAGCTTGAAATAGGTTAGCCCTAAATAGGTTGGCTCCCTGCAAATTTGCACCCTCAAAGTTAACGCGATGCAGGAACGCATCGGTCAAATCTGCATTACTCAGATTGGCATAGCTCAGATTTCTACCCTCGAGATATTTCTCGCGCAGGTTTGCCCCATGAAAGTCCGCTCCAATAAGATCTGATTTCGGGGAACGTTGCTGTGAGTTTGTGGATGATTGTCTGGGCGTTTGGGCGTTGGGCACATCAGGTTGAGCAGACTGCTGGCTAGTTTGCTGACGGGATTGATAGGACTGCGATCGCGATTGGTAGTAGGCATTTCGTTCCGCTGTGCGTTCTGATGCTTTTTGTTGGGAATGGCTTTGATAAGCACTTTGGTATTTGCTCTGATATTTAGTCTGGTGCTGATGAGTTTGTTTGTTTTGTTGTGAATATCTAGCTTGAGAATTAGATTCTTGCTGTTCCGCAGCTTTCCTCAAGCTATCCCTTGCATGGTTGATTTCTTTAAGCTTTTCTTGAGCGTGCAATTGCTGCTGTACATTCTCTCTAGGAATGCGATCGGGATGCCATAGCAAGGCTAAGGCTTTATAAGCTTTGTTGACATCTTCTAACGTGGCGTTAGATGTCAAGCCAAAAAGTTCATAGCATTGATCGATTTCCATAGTTTGTCGATTCCACAGCGACAGAGATTTTGATTTTACGGTGATGATCGATCCCCAGTGTATCAAAACATTCAAGTTAAAGTTTGCAATCTGGTGTGATTGGTAAGGCATTTTGGAGGAGAATCACGAAATAACAATAGCGTTGTTGTACAAAAAGAAAGGAAAGGTATGTTAGGTTTTAATTACAAGAAGATTTGGAATAAGATAAGTTAAAGCTAAAAAATCTATGCCTGAAAAATGGACAGATGAAAGATTTGATCGCCTCGCTACTACGGTTAAAAGTATAAGTGTGAAATTAGATAGCTTCAGTTTTGAATCATTGAGACTATTTGCCAAACTATGCAAAGGTCAAGGTCGGAATGCTACTGCGATCGCAGCCTTGGTGACAGTAACCAATTTAGCGCGATCGCAACAGAAAGCATGAGTCATGTACTGATTGGAATCTCTGGAGGCATTGCCGCTTATAAGGTTTGTGAAGTAGTTTCCAGCCTAGCTAAACGGGGAATCGAGGTGCGGGTTATCCTAACGCGATCGGCTGCCGAATTTGTGACACCCCTTACCTTTGCCACTCTTTCTCGCCAACCTGCCTATACCGATGCTGATTTTTGGCAATCATCAAATGGAAGACCATTACATATTGAACTAGCAGAATGGGCAGATGTATTTTTGCTTGCACCTGTGACTGCAAATACTTTGGCAAAGCTCGCCTATGGTATGGCGGATAATTTGCTCACAAATACTGTCCTTGCTTCCAATTGCCCGATTCTCTTTGCTCCAGCGATGAATACGACCATGTGGCTACAACTTACTGTGCAGGAGAATTGGCATAAGTTATTAAAAGATTCGCGCTATACAGCGATCGCTCCGACAGATGGCATTCTCGCCTGTGATGCTGTGGGTACTGGGCGAATGGCAGAACCAGAAATAATTTTGGAATATCTAGAATCTTTTTTGTTTACAAAGGGCAAACAGGATTTACAAGGAAAAAAAATATTAATCAATGCAGGAGGAACTCGCGAATTTATTGATTCTGTAAGGTTTATCGGTAATCCATCCTCAGGCAAACAGGGAATTGCAATCGCCAAAGCGGCACTCCATCGTGGTGCAAATGTCACTCTCATAACTACTTCTAGCTCCCCTCTGCCTATGGGGGAGGGTTTGGGGGTGAGGGAAGTCTGCACTTCCGCAGAAATGCACCAAGCGATGATTGAGGAATTCCCTAATGCCGATATCACGATCGCTGCCGCCGCAGTTGGTGATGTGCGTTCTAAATTGACTAGCGATCGCAAATTACCAAAATCAGAATTACCCTTAAATCTAGAACTCGAATATATTCCTGATATTGTGGCAGATCTTGCTACTCGTAAGCGTCCTGAGCAAATCTTAATAGGGTTTGCTGCACAGACTGGGACAGAGGAAGAAGTAGTAGCTGCGGCAAAAGATAAATTAGAACGTAAAGGACTAGATGCGATCGCAGCTAATGCGGTGAATAGTTCTCAAACTGGGTTTGGTACAGATACTAATCAAGCTACTTTCATTAATAAAAATGGCAAAGTTCTCTCTACGCCCCTTTGTTCTAAATTGGAACTTGCTCACCGATTATTAGATTTTGTCCTATAGAAATGACGCTTCGCGTCATTTCTATATCAAGCTATACCGCTGCGTTTGCGGGATTCTTTGTATGAAGTAGTGATATTGCTTAAACCAGATTTCACCATTTGTTGTTCTAAAACTGCAAAAAAGCGGCGGCGATCGCTACCAGTGACTACAGCTTGATTATGAGCCTCAGCAAGCGCTACAGGATAGCCATAGCCTTTTTGTACCTGCGCGAGAATGATTTGCAAAGCTTGCGATCGCAGTTCAGTATCTAGCGCTGTCCAAGCTGGCATTTCAATTCGGGCGATTTCTGTGCCGACATGGAGATAGCAAAAATAAATCTGATGTTCGCCATATTCCTGTAAAATCCGTGCCTGACTTTTCCAAAGAGGACTGCATTCACCGACTTTTAATAAACGACTCCATAATGTGCCATCGCGTAAGGGCTGAATTTGGCTACAGGGTGCTGAATCTAGCGGTTTCGCAGAGCAATGCGTATTGCAATCAGGTTGCTCGAAGGGACAAAGTTGTAATCGTAGAAAATTAGTGGATTCCGCAGCACGGGGAGCGCTGATATAGCCCGCGAGGGGAATATTTTGAGCTTTCAAAGCATCCCATGCAGTAAGAATGTCTGGTAAAAGTTGCGATCGCGCATCGGCGGGAATCTCATCAAGTTCCCAATGGACTAAGGCTCCATCACTAAAAGCTAACATTGGTGACTGAGGATAATTAGCAAATGTGGCGATCGCTAAATTGGATAATGCTACATTCTCCGCAACTGTCCGCTTTAGGGTCATCCATTGCTCTGTCTGAATTCCCCATTGACGCGCTTTATAGAGATCTTCTGTTTTGTAAAAGACTTCAGGGATATTATCGAGTAATGGATAAATGCCAGAATTATAGTAAATTGCAACTCGACCAATATTAATCAAATAGCAATAGGCGATTTCGTGGCGGCTAGGTGCAATTTGGGAGCCATCGGTAGCAAGAACTATATGGGGTGTAGTGATGGGTGATATTGCTTGGATTTGTCCTAAAGGTTCAATAGGTTCCGCGCAATTAAACATGAAGCGATCGCGTAGCTGTTGGCTATGGTGACAAAGATTTGCTTGGTTTGCAGTGGCTTGAGCAAATATGGTTTCAGCGCGATCGAGTTTGACTGTCAATTGCTGGGCTTCCTTCTGCAATTGTTCAGACATTCCTTGCATCTGTCCCATCAATTTCTGTAGGTCTAGCATAGTCCCATCTCTTTTCTAGTATCAGAGCTTGTTATATAACAATGTAAGCTTTGTAAATCTAAAAGATAAGTGGCGGCGTTTATCTTTTGGGTTTTGATTTGTCCTAAAGTTAAATAATTTACCGTAATGAGTTTAAAGATATTAATTTTTTTAGAACTAAAGTTTTAGATATTCTGACACGGAGATGATTTCAATGTTTTGGAATGGATGTAATACGAGTAAGTCTTGATCGCTAGTGATGATGTAATCAGCTTTGCCGTTAACAGCTAGTTCCAAGAATTTGTCGTCTTTGCGATCGCGACAAGCAATAACTGCCTCAACGATTTCAATAATTTCTACGTCATCAAAGAATTTTGCAATAAATTGTATGCGCTTTTCTTTGGAAATATATTTGTCAAATTTCTTACGGTTTAAAACTTCTTCCAACTCCAATATTGTGAATCTAGAGGCTAAAATCTTACCTGCAACATAAGCTTTGTTAAAAGCTAGACCTGGTGGAGAACTGGGGAACAATAGGGAACTAACGATGACATTAGTATCTATAACAAAGCGATTATTCGTCATCAGCAAGAATTGATTCTAATATTTCAGGAGTTAGCCCATTACGCTGCGCTTCATCTGCAATATCATCCATTATTTGCATAAGCGATATTTTTTTTAATTCTTGTTGTACTAGTAGAGTAAACAAAGATTCAATCTTTTTGCGTTGCTGAGGAGCTATTTTATTATACTCTCTAGCAATATCTTCATCAATTTGAATAGCGATCGTTTTCATGATTTGATTCTCATTACTGGAATAAAAATATTTATAGAGTTGATTTTGACTAGCTTAGTTGCTCGGTTTGACAAAAGTAAAAACCTCTGAGCCATCAGTTCTATTTGAATCAATACATATACGTCCACTCTCTTTGACTCTACAGTAAACCTGCTTTGTGTTATGAATTTGAAGTACAAAATCATCGTCATATTCTATAACTTTGCCTAATTTTTCATCATCTTTAACTGGTAATAGTGTAAATGTTTCCCATTCTCTTAGATGAAGCGCACCAGCAATGAGTCTTCCATGATTACCAAGATCTGAAGATACAAATTTATCATTAGCAATTGAACGGAATGCAATCTTTTCACCATAACGTACTAGTCTGTTTTTATTACCTGAAATAGATTCTTCAGCACTAACAATCTCAAATTCTTCCCACTTTTTAATATGGTCAGCCCTTGCAGCGAGTCTTCCATGATCGTTCAAGCGAGCCATAACATATTTTTTATTACAAGCTTGAATGCCAACTTGGTTTCCATATAAAATACAATGGTTGCCAAATATAATTTGATATTCAATATGATCTGTACTGGTTTCTGGTATTGATTTATTTTGCTCTTTAAAAAGCTTACTAGCAATCTTTAGATCATTTTCCCCTTTTTGCCTATATATTTCGTAATCTACATCGGATAGAGGATCACCTAATTTCAATAGTAGAATACCTCTCATGTAGTAGGCTTCGGCGAAATCATGTTTAATCTTTATTGCCTGATCATAATATTTGATAGCTTTCTCTTTATCACCCTTTTCGCCAAAGAAAAAACCTTTGTCATAACAAACTTGATAGTAATTTGGATTAACAACTAAAGCGTGTTGATAATCCTTGATTTCTTGATCATATTTGTTTAGTAACGAATATGCTAATGCTCTAAGGCTCCAGATTTCTGCATTATTTGTATCTATAGAAAGTGCCGAATTTAAAGTGAAAACTGCTTCCTGATACTTGCCTAACTCTATTAAAGAACTGGCTTTTTGTGGATAGGTAAAGTTATCAAAATATCCGATTTCAATGGATTTATCATAACTTTGAACTGCTTCTTGATAGTTACCTTCATCCTCAAATATTTGACCATGTAAATAAAAATAGTGAGATATATCTTGATCGCTAGTTGCACTATCCAATGCTCGATTTAAATTGCGAGATATATAGTCATTAGGAAGGGTTATTAACTGCTTATCAAATTTTGCTAAAGCTAAATTAGTAAATGAAATAGCTTTTTGAAGATTTTCAATATCAGCAAAGCAGGGATATTGATCAATCTCAATTATTAGTTGAATAATTTCATTTTGGAGTTCGACAACTAAATGCAACGCATCTTTTTCAACTTCAGAGATAGCAAGCTGTTTCTGAAACTCTTTGATTTGAGCTTTACTCTCATCTGCAAGTTCATAATATCGTTTTTGAAGCTTAGAATATTTTTCAGTAAGTTCGTTCGCAACTTTACGATGATGTTTTGCTTCTTGTTTATATTTTTCACTGGAGGCTTTTGCCGTAGAGATACCGACTACTGCACCAACAGCCGTACCTATTGCACCAATCACAAAAGGAATAATCAAGAGCATATTTTTAACCTGACTTTAGTTAAATATTTCCAGATAAGTAGCGTTGTGTAGAACCACCAAGCAGCTTGCTATCTTTGCTGTTCAATCCCATGCTTTCAGCGATCGCTATTGATTGCTGTAAACGCTCAAAAGCTCCTTCAATTCCAGCCCTGCGAGGGCGATTAGTAATCTTTTCACTCAAGGCTCTTTGCTCATCTAGGAATCTTAGATTTTTCTTGTATTCATAGGTCATCTCATCTTCAACTTGCTGCAAATAGCTCAATTGCTGCTCAGTCAAAGAATTGTAATAATCTCGAACTTCTTGTTTATGATCCTCAAGAATTTTGAAAAATTCAGAAACCATACCCACACCGCCAACTACTAACAAAGCAGGAGAAGCTGTTGCAAGTAAGGCAGCAACTGGAGGAAAAGCCGCCGCAACGGTTGTTACTGAGATAGCTGTCACGCCTCCTAATGCTCCACCAATCCCAGTATCTTTGAGTATTGCTAGTGCTGCTGCTTCATTAGTCATTTCACCACGCGAAACCCGCAAAGCATTTCTCAAAAATGAAAAAGGTAAAGTTGTAACCGCCCCAATCACCGCCCCTTTTAAACCTGCCTCCATTCCTCTTTGCACAGCACCCGTAAGATTATCAACATTAGCTTTAGCGTCTATAGTCCTTTGCTCTTGCGGAGTCATAGTCTTATCGCCTCTAGCTCGGTTAGTAGAGCTATTTTCCCATTTCATATTGTCTGGATGCGCCGATCCGCCTTTGCTGTGCGGTTCAATATGACTAGCATCTTTTTTATATAGATATTCTTTAGTTCTAGCCGCCGCCGATTGTCCATCAACTCCAGCCCGTTGTGATGCAGGAATTTTGTCAACCATTTGCTGTGCATGAGTATCATTTCTACGAACCCCCTGTCTGATACCACCTCGATAAACATGATTTACCTTTTCAGGTGTAAATTGTGAAATATCCTCTAATGTGACATGGTGAACATGACTATTAGCTGCTGCGTTAAAAACAGAATTGCGCTTAGAATCTTCAGACATTGCCACCCACCCAGAAATTTCTAACTTTTATCATATTATAAATTTCTCAGATTTGCGTATTAATTTATTTTTTGTGCGATCGCCTTGCTAATTTCTAATGCTGGTATAGGCGATCGCCATTTGTCTAGGTTATTACGACATCGACTCTCTGTGACTTACTCAATATTCAAACTAAGATTCTGTTAGCGATTGCCCTTGATGATGCCAAAGGCGATCGATTTGCTCTCAATGCTAAACTTTACCTCAACACTATGAGGAATAAGTTTTCTCTTCTTCAAATAATTCCATGAAACAAGCAAAATTACCAAAATCTAAAAAGAGAAGTTTCTCTAGCTTCGATCTTGCCTCTGCTTATAAACAGCTAGGTATCAAAACCTTAACCCATTGGAACTTACCAGATATAGCGATCGCCCCCAGTGAATTTTTTATTAAAAGATTAGAACGATTGCATCGCAACTTCGATTTACGGAGTTATGAAGAATCAAAAAAGCTTCTAATCGATGCCTTTTGTGAAGAAGCAATGGATAGCAGCGACAAGCTGAAAATATGGAAAGGAGGAAAAATAGAAAGTGATATTTTAGTTGGCAATGCCGATTATCTAATTGCCCCTAGACAGGACTATTTAGATACCCCATTCCTCTGTATTGTTGAAGCTAAACGTGACGACTTTGAGCAAGGTTTAGCTCAGTGTCTAGTAGAAATGCAAGCCTGTCAATGGGAAAACAGACAAACAGGTAAAGAGATTGATGTGTTAGGAATTGTCACTAATGGGCAAGGATGGATATTTTATAAACTCGCGATCGCAGGAGAAGTCAATGAAACAGGAATGTATACTGCCGATGATACGGCTAAGACATTAGGAGCTTTGCATTCAGTCTTTAAAGAGTGTGAAAGTAACTTGTAAATCAATGGTGATCGCCATTTGTAGAAATTATTTGTGTGATTGCTTTGCTGAAGTAGCGATCGCCATTGATGATGGTAAAAGGCGATGTCGCCATAAATATACCAGCAAGACTGGATGAAACTATCAAGCGATCACGATTTGCTATGATTTAATTTATGACTGAGCCATTACTGCAAAATTCCGAAAAATTACAAGCGCGATTAAAAGAAATCCCTCTAGAATCAGGGGTTTACTTTATGCGCGATCGCCATGATGGTGTGATTTATATTGGCAAATCAAAAGCTTTACGCAATCGGGTGCGATCTTACTTTCGTAGCAGTCAGGAACTATCGCCACGCATTGCGATGATGGTGCAGTTGGTTCATGAAATCGAGTTTATTGTTACTGACTCCGAATCAGAAGCACTCGCCCTTGAGGCGAATCTCATTAAGCAATATCAGCCCTACTACAACGTTCTGCTAAAGGATGATAAGAAATATCCTTATGTTTGTATTACTTGGTCAGAGGACTATCCGCGTATTTTCATTACCCGTAAGCGCAGGATGGGCGGCACAAAGGACAAATATTATGGGCCCTATGTAGATGTCTTCAATCTCAAACGGACTTTAGGAATTATTAAACGTGCATTTCCATTGCGGCAAAGACCAATTCCCATGTTTAAAGATCGTCCTTGCCTCAACTACGATATGGGCTTATGTCCTGCGGTCTGTCAGGAGAAAATCTCACCTGAAGACTATCATAAAACGATGTTGCGGGTAGCGATGATTTTTCAAGGTAGATCTAGTGAATTAGTGGAATTCTTTACGGAAAAGATGGAAGCATCGGCGGCAGAATTGGAGTTTGAGAAAGCTGCTGATCTGCGCGATCGCATTCAAGTTTTGCAAAATCTCAACTCTAATCAAAAAGTATCGCTACCCGATGATACGGTGTCCCGCGATGCGATCGCTTTAGCCTATGACGAGCAGCATACTTGTATTCAGCTATTCCAAATTCGAGCAGGTCGTCTAGTAGGCAGATTAGCATTTGTAGCGGATAGTCAAAGCGATCGCTCAGAAGCAATTTTGCAACGCACCTTAGAAGCTCATTATCAAAACTGTGATCCTGTGGAAATCCCCAATGAAGTGCATACGCAATTGGAACTACCTGAAGTGGAGATTTTACAAGCATGGCTCAGCGATCGCAAGGGGCGCAAAGTTACGATCGCGACACCACAAAGGCAACTCAAGGCAGAGTTAATCGAAATGGTAGAACGCAATGCTAAATATGAGTTGGCGCGGATTCAAAAACAAAGCGATCGCAATTTACAGGGATTAGAGGACTTAGCGGAAATCCTCAATCTTGAGAGTTTACCCCATCGCATTGAGGGCTATGATATTTCCCATATTCAAGGCTCAGATGCTGTAGCGAGTCAAGTTGTATTTATCGATGGCATTCCTGCTAAGCAACATTATCGTCATTACAAAATCCGTAATCCCGATATTAAAACTGGTCATTCCGATGACTTTGCTAGTTTAGCTGAAGTCATTGCGAGAAGGTTTCGGAAGTATTCAGCGTTTGAAACTTTCTCCCCCAGCCCATCCCCCGCAGGAGAGGGGAGTAAGAGTGACGAATTAGACAACAAAGATTTTCCTGATTTAGTGATGATTGATGGAGGGAAAGGGCAACTTTCTGCGGTGATGAAGATCATTGATAAGTTGGGTTTACGCGATCGCCTGACCGTAATTAGTCTTGCCAAAAAACGTGAAGAAATCTTTTTGCCTGAACAGTCGGAACCATTAGTAGGTGGGGATCCAGAACGAGCAGGAGTACAGGTATTGCGGCGTTTGCGTGATGAAGCACACCGTTGCGCGATTACATTCCATCGTCAAAAACGTAGTCAAAGAATGCAGCGATCGCATCTTGATCAGATTACGGGTTTAGGACATCATCGCCAAAAAGTGCTACTTGAGAAGTTCCACTCGGTTGAATATATCCGTCAAGCAACGGTCGAACAAATTACCGAAACTGATGGCATTGGTAGAAAGTTAGCTCAACATATTTATAATCATTTTCATCCTGATGAATCTGCAAATAGTTCCTAAGCTTTAACCATTTGAGCAGTGTTCCAGGTCGGCAAAGTGAACCAGAACTGTGAACCAGCATTTATTTGACTTATTACACCGATCTCGCCGCCATGAGCTTGGACAATTTGCCGACAGATATATAAACCTAAACCAAGACTTAGCGAACGCCGATTGAGTTTATTTGGTATTTTACCTTGAGCATATAGCTCAAATAGACGTTCACTTTGTTCACTAGGCATACCTACACCATTATCGGTAACTGTACAAAGCATAATATTTTCAGGATTTATCTGTACAGAGATAGTTAATCTAAGATTAGGTGGATTATGTTTAACGGCATTAACAATTAAATTTTCAAATACTCGATAAATATGAGTAGTATCAGCAAAAACCAGTGGTATACCTGGCGAAATTTGCACATCAATTTCTGTTTCTTCATTATCTAGAAGTGTTTGAACATCAGCGATCGCTGTCTCTACAATTTCACCAATAGATATAGGTTGAGGATGAATCGCAATTCCATGAATATCATTTACATAGGATTCTAATAAAGAGTTAATTAATGCTAGTTGTCTTTCTCCACTTTGGCGCATCCGTTCCATTATCGTTCTTGTCAAAAGAATATTTCCTTCTGGGTTCACGGTTTGCGCTAAATTATCTAAGACCATGATTATTCCTGTAACTGGATTACGGAGATCGTGAGAAACTGCGTGAAGGAAAATTGTTAAGCCCTCTTCGGCTCGTTTTCGTTCCCTAATTTCAGTCTGTAAATCAATATTTTGCGCTTCAATGGTCTGACGTTGCTTGGCGATCGTTAAATGGGTGCGAATCCTGAGTAAAACCTCTTCATGCTCAAAGGGCTTTGTTACATAATCAACTGCTCCTAAAGATAAACCGCGCACTTTATCGACTGTTTCTGATAGCGCTGTCATAAAAATAATGGGAATCTTGAGCGTGTCAGGATTTGCTTTGAGGCGTTGGCAAGTCTCGAAACCATCAATTCCGGGCATCATGACATCTAGTAAAATCAAATCAGGTTTGACATACTTAGTTTGCTCGATCGCACTTTCGCCATCAATTGCTACCAGTACTCTCAGCCCTACATCTCGCAGTAAATTGACCAATATGCTTAAATTGGTGGGATTGTCATCGACAACTAATACGGAGCCTTCTAGAGAGTGGCATAAATTGGAGATTTCAAAAGTTCGATCTGTAGTCTGAGGCGGAATATTTGACGGGCAATCGCTCATAGGTTTAAACGGTAGGTAATTAAACTAAATTTTAAAACCAGAGTGACAAGCTATAGAACACAATGGATGTGTGCTATAGCTTGTAGGGCTGTATATTTAATTGCGCCCAGAAAATTAGAATAATCTGGAAGTTAGCAGCAAAATTGATAAACCACATAAAACTAAAATCGAACTAACGATATTATTCCAAAATTGATGATGACTGATTAAAGAAGCTCGCTTTTGGGGAAGATCCTCTATGATTGGCTGCAATGTTGACAAGTCAATGATGGGAAACTTGCCGCGCCGAAACCATCCCGATGCAATTACTGAGCGATCACAAAGCATTTCCAAGTTTTTAATCGTATTAGAAGGATCAATAATCCATTGACGGAAGTTGGGAATATAGTTCAGAAATGCTAAGCCCCCTTGATCTTCTAAACGCATGGAATAACCAATATAAAATTCATCAGTTCCATAACCTAATAACTCTCCTGGAATTTGCACAGGAGATCCTTGGACGTAACTGGCATAGGGATCAATAAGTAGACTCACCAAATCGGTATCATCAACACTGCGAAAGTCTGGATAGCGCAAACTGCCTTGAAACATAAAGCCTAAACCTAAGCCAATTAGAGAGAAACTCGGTAATAGCCATCGATTAAACATTTGTGATAGGAGTATAGACGCAAGTACACCGATCATCACACCGATAACGGGAGCAACTTGGATTGAAAGATCGCGCCAAAAGTTTCGATATAGGCGCTTTTTATTAAGTTTTTTCTCTTCCTTTAGAAGTTCCGCAAAATCATATTCTGCTAGCAGTCCCAACTGTTGAGAATAGCCTGATAAAAATTTCAAGCGCTTACCCACTAAAGGATGTGTGGAATGTATTTCTAGCCAACGCCGCCAAGGATTAAAAATTTCCCACAAAAATACTCGATAGGGATTTTGATCGGTTTGTCCTACATGGGCTATTTCCATAGCTAAGCCGATCGCTGTCATGGTTTGGCGATCACAAATCCCCAAAGCTCTCGTTGATTCCAAAAGACGATTAGTGGGCATAGCTGGCTGATTGTAAGGCAACATTTGCCTTGCCATTTTGGGGAGTGCACGGGCTAGGGCGTTAGGATTTCCCGTTAATTCTGAGGCAAAGCGATCACTCACAATCGTGCTGATATGAGACAACCAAATCAGCAAGTAATTACTGAGGGAATAGAAAACATGGGCAAGGGTTGCCGCAAATTGCCAGACTTGCTTCGCACTTTTAGCTCGATAACTTTGACGGCTCAATAATACATAAATGTAGTATAAAAGTTGAACAGGAGCAGAAACAAAGGTCAATACAGCAAAACTCTTATTCCTAATTCTTCCCAATTGGTAGGCATAAACTGCGGCAATCTCATCATCATCTAGGCATTCAAATAGCCCACGACTGACCACAATGCGCGTTGAATTGGAGATGACTCCATAGGTAAAAGCAACAGGTGCATCATCTTCGATCCATCCCAATCGGGGAACAAAAATATTGTACTTTTCACAGAAGTTCTCAATGATCTCTACAGCCTCTGGGCTCTTTTGCTCTAGATCCGCCAGAGTAATCCATTGAATGCGGTGGTATTGCTTTTGCGTCAGGTCGATAATCCAAGGCGACATGAAAAACAGCAAAATACTGAATACCATTGTCAAGAATGAGATCACAATCCACCAAGCACTAGTAAATGTGGTGGTAAAAATTAGCGAAATTCCATAGCCGATTAAAAACTGCAAACCGATAACTGACAAAACTGTGAATAGAATTGCGGCTATGAGCAAATATATATAGCGAGAGGAAAGTGCTAGAGTGACGTTCTTTCTACGATAACGACGAGGATCGGACTGAACAACTGAAGCAACATCTTCATTGCGTCTGATGCGATCATCAGACGGTTCATCAAGAGATGTACGAAGATTCACTAAAGATGTTTGCGCCCATTTTTGCAACTGCGGGTCATTAGATTCTTCTAACTGCTCACAAATGATGATCGCTTTATCAGCTCGACCCGTCTTTTTATATGCAGAAACTAGCCAGATTTGCGCTTGCACATAGTCCTTGGCTCTAGGATCTGCATGATCTTGACTATATTCAGTCAAGATTGAGATCGCCTCAGTGTAGTGTTTTCGCAACAATGCCTCTTTCCCAGCTTTTAGTGACATCGTTTCGCCTCGATCTCGTAACGTTAAAGTTTATTTTGGCATTTACCGCGCCTGATTAGTATATCTACAAGAAAAGAATGGCGACATAAAGCGCCGCCATTCTTTTCTTGTAGATATACGACTCATTACAATAATTTGTTGCTAACAGAAATATTGAAGGTAACAATCTTTACAGAATTTAATATTTAGATCCTCACAATTAAGGCAGCAATTGATTGCTCATAATTTTTTGCTTCAACCCAATTCTCAAACAAGGCAAGATGGTTATTTGCCTACTTTCAGTAGGGCAGTAATCCCGTTCTTCATAGTTTAAGTAACAGGAGGAGATCATGGCTAACATCCCAATTGGCGGTCAAATGTGTTGGAAGCGCGAAGATGGCGAAAATGTATTGCATTTGCGCCATAGTCCATCAGAAGAATGGCGGCAATACGAAGAATTTCCCGACTATGTTCTAGATGATCCCGATGGTTTTTCTAAAGGCATCACCACTTTTAGAGCCTTGCTCAAGAAAGATTGGATCACAATTAAGTCCTAACATTTATAAAGAGCCGCTTAGCGGCTCTTTATAAATCATTCATCCCAATCTTGCCATGCAACTTTGTTGATTTCCAGATAAGCATCAACTGCTTGCCCAATTGTGGGAAAAAAGTTTTCTTTCCCTAGAGTATTAAAGAGTCCATAACGCTTGAGCCGATCCTTAGTGGGACCCTTCATCTCCGCAAAGCATAGTTCTATACCCGCTTGCGCCAAAGTCTTATCGAGTTCCGCGATCGCATCCGATGCCGTGATATCAATATCGGTTACAGGCTCAGCGGCAACTAATACACAATTGGTGACGGTAGGTGCAGTGACAACGGCTTGCATCACCATTTCGCAGAAGATTTCAGCATTGGCAAAAAACAATGGTGCATCCCATCGAAAAATCACCAAACCCGGAATATGTCTGGCTTCTGGATGACGAACGACATCGTGATAGCCTTTAATCCCATCAACGCGACCGAGTACTGCATAGTGTGGTCGCCATGCGCTCCAAACAAAAGCTAATATGGCCAGACCTACCGCAATGAAAATGCCTTGGATTACCCCTAAAAATGCTACGCCAGCAAAGCAAACAATGGATAGGGCAAACTCAAAGCGGCGTAGTTTGTATAAACGTAATGTACCTGAAATTTCAAAAATAGCGATTCCTGCTGAAATTACAACAGCACTTAAGGCAGCTTGAGGCAAATTTTGCAATAACATCGGCGCAAAAAATAAAACGAGAGCAATGCAAACTGCTCCTACTAGCCCTGTAATTTGGGTTTTTGCTCCTGCTGCTTCTGCTACTGGTGTGCGTGAAGCGCTACTACTGACTGAAAATCCTTGAAATAATCCCGCAGCAATATTGGCAATGCCAAGGGCAATTAATTCCTGATTGCGATCAACCCTATAGCCACCCCTAACTGCGAAAGTTCGTGACAATATACTCATATCTGCAAAGGACACGAGGGCGATCGCTAAGGCACTAGAAAACAAAGTTTTAAATTCAACAGGCGCAATATTGGGAATTTGAAAAGTTGGTAATCCCTCAGGCAAACTGCCAACTATTAATATTCCTGCTTGGTGGGATAGATCGAATAGGGAGCTAACTAGCGCTGCGCCGATGACCGCAATCAATACTCCTGAGATTTTCGGTGCAATTTTTTTTAAACCCAGAATAACGATCAAGCAAGATAACCCGATCACTAAAGCAGTGATATTGGTTTTACCGTCGTGAATATTTTGTCCAAAGGAGAGTAATTCTTCCCAAATAGAATTCCCAGTGATCGATAGTCCAAAAACCTTGGGGAGTTGACCAATAATTACAGTCAAGGCAATCCCATTTAGATATCCATAGCGAATTGGTTTAGATATTAGTTCCGTAATGAAGCCAAACTTCGCAAGACCAGCAATAATGCACATGCCCCCAGAGAGAATTGCTAACATCCCTGCGATCGCGATCGCTCTGAGAGGGTCGCCTTTAGCCAAGGGTAATATAGTAATCGAAATTAAAGGAATCAGCGCTGAGTCAGGGCCGAGTACGAGAATGCGGCTAGGACCAAAAATAGCATAGGCAACTAAAGGAATAATCGTAGTATATAGACCATAAATGGCAGGTAGTCCTGCGGCTTCGGCGTAGCCCATGCCTGCGGGAATGAGAATCGCAGTCAGCACTAGACCAGCGCTAATATCTTGCATCAGCCAAGAGAGTTTATAGTTTCGCAATACAGCAATGATTGGTATCCATCGTGCTAATCCTTGGGGACAGGAAGTGAGGGAAGAGGAAATTGGTGAAGGATTTGTCAACGATGCGCCTCATACTCGATATATTAAGTGCTAGAGCTTATGTCACCCACTACGCGAGCGACATAAGCTGGATTCGCATATTTCCAAAGATAAAGAGAGATGAATCGCATCGTATCTCTCTTTATCTTTGGAAATGTTCGTTTAGAACGATACAATCATCCACATAAGTGGGTTAATGATCGTAAAGAGATCTGATATTAGTTTATGGCAACAATTATTGATGGCAAGGCACTTGCTAAGAAAATGCAAGGAGCGATCGCGGACGAGGTCGCGCAATTACAAACACTGTATGGTCGTCCTCCGGGATTAGCTGTGCTGATGGTGGGGGATAATCCAGCTAGTGCAGCCTATGTCAAAAACAAAGAGACTGCTTGCCATAAAGCTGGGATCATCTCCTTTGGCAAGCATTTTTCTGCGAGTGTCACCCAATTAGAATTAGAGCAAGTAATTGATGAACTCAATGCCGATGAGCGCGTTGATGGGATTTTAATTCAGTTACCTTTACCCGATAAATTTGATGCGATCGCCCTTTTAAATCGCCTTGATCCCGACAAAGATGCCGATGGCTTGCATCCCAATAATTTAGGTAAATTAGCAAGGGGTGAATCAGGATTACGAAGTTGCACACCTGCGGGGGTAATGGAGTTATTAGCTGAAGCCAAGATTGATATTGCGGGCAAAAATGCGGTGGTGATCGGTCGCAGTATTCTTGTGGGTAAGCCCGTTTCATTGATGCTGCTTGAAGAAAATGCCACAGTGACGATCGCCCATTCTCGCACCAAAAATCTTGCCGAAACTACGCGCAAAGCTGATATTTTAATTGCAGCGATCGGTAGACCTGAGTTTGTCACTGCCGACATGGTTAAACCTGATGCAGTAGTTATAGATGTAGGTATTAACCGTATTAGCGACGATGCAGGCAAATTTCGCTTAGTTGGTGATGTGGACTATGCCAATGTCAGTGAAGTTGCCTCCTACATTACCCCTGTTCCTGGAGGGGTTGGGCCTATGACTGTGACCATGTTGCTGCACAATACCTTATGGAGCTATAAACAAAAGTTTTTTAGCGCCTAAGATTTTAATTTTACTGCCGTGGGCAATCAAATTAAAATCTTAGGGTTATAGATCGCAAGTCATTGCATAATATACATTCTGGTACATTCTCGATATAGTCAGAAATTTTGCTCTAAGTTCTGACGTTAGATTATTGTCGAAATCATTGCTAAGCCATGCCATCATCAACCGTCGCATTCAATTTAGATAAGTATTTACGCGATCTCAAACAAGAGGTCGAAGCAGCCCTTGATGCTTCGATCGCTGTTACCTATCCCGAAAAAATTTATGAATCCATGCGCTACTCGCTGATGGCTGGTGGCAAGCGTTTGCGTCCGATTTTATGCCTCGCCGCTAGTGAATTGCTCGGTGGCGATCGCGCCTCGGCAATGCCCACCGCCTGCGCGATGGAAATGGTACATACAATGTCTTTAATCCATGACGATTTGCCATCAATGGACAATGATGATTTTCGGCGTGGCAAGCCGACTAATCACAAGGTTTATGGTGATGATATTGCAATTTTGGCGGGGGATGCCTTACTTGCCTATGCCTTTGAATATATTGCTGACCAAACAAAAGGCGTACCTGCCGAACGAATTTTGAAGGTGATCGCTCATCTTGGTCATGCAGTGGCAGCGACAGGTTTGGTGGGCGGACAGGTAGTTGACTTAGAATGTGAAGGTAAGCAAGATGTGACGGCAGATACTCTCACATTCATTCATATTCATAAAACTGCGGCTTTGCTAGAGTCCTGTGTTATCTGTGGATCATTGCTAGCAGGTGCAAATGATACCGACATTAAGCGTTTATCCACCTATGCTAATAATATCGGGTTAGCTTTTCAAATCATTGATGACATCTTAGATATCACCGCCACTTCTGAAGAGCTTGGCAAAACTGCTGGTAAAGATCTCGCTGCCCAAAAGGTTACTTACCCTAGTCTATGGGGCATTGAAGTCTCTCAGCAAAAAGCTCAGGACTTAGTAGAACAGGCAAAAGATCAACTCGTCAGCTATGGCGACGCAGCTTTGCCACTTATGGCACTTGCGGATTACATCACTGCTCGGAAAAACTAGACCATATTCTTCTCCCCCTATTTCTCACTCTTTTCTTAACCTTTAACTTTTGCAATTGATATGAACATCCATCCTGTTGGCGAAATCCTAGATAACCAAGTTCTGCTAATTGCTTTATGTTCTAGCTTGACTGCTCAACTACTCAAAGTATTCATTGAGCTTGCCCAATTTGGTAAAGTTCGCCCCAAGGTAATGTTTGAAACAGGTGGTATGCCCAGTTCTCATTCGGCGTTAGTGTCGGCATTGGCGACAGGAATCGGGCGTACTCAAGGATGGGACACGCCACAGTTTGCGATCGCCACAGTTTTCGCGTTTATCGTAATGTATGATGCCGCAGGTATTCGTCGCGCCGCAGGTAAGCAAGCTAAGGTTCTCAATCAGATCATGGTGGAAGTTTTTGAAGAAGAGCATGATCCTCTCAAAGAGTTATTAGGTCATACTCCTGTCCAAGTAGTTGCGGGTTCGATTTTAGGTATATTTCTCATGTGGGTTTTCCTATAAATTGCGATCGCTATTTACAGTAATTGAAAGGGTAGCGCATAGCGCTACCCTTTCTCCTTTTCAGACTAAAATACTGTGTGTTATTTGCTAGTTAATTTGTGCCACTTGATATAAACCGTTTACAACAAGCCTTGAGCGTTGAGGCAGAAAAAGGCTTCTCTAATTTGCAGGGAAAGCAATTTTTGTTTGCGGATTTTGTACAGGTGAGTTTGCAGGAAGATTTGCCTGAAGACTGGGAAATGAGCGATCGCCTCCAAGCGCAAACCCTCGCTAATCAATATGCACAATATCAAGATTTACCTATGGGGCGCAGACAGCATCTAGTGGCTGAGACCCGCAGATTGCTGTATGAAGTCCGTCGGCGTGAACTGGCGGAAACTAATGCGGCTCCGAAAACCAAGAAACCAAAAACTGCGGCGATCGCTGCTACAGAACCGAAAGCAGTCCAAAAACTAACTCCCGACACAGAATTAAAAAATGTTGAGGGCGTTGCATATATGGCTTCACGCTTTAAACTGCTCGATCTGCATACCGTGCGAGATGTCCTGAGCTACTATCCTCGCGATCATATTGACTATGCGCGGCAAATTCCCATCCGCGAACTTAAGGATGGTGACACGGTGACAGTCATCGGTACGATCAAAAAATTTGGCTGTTTTACCAGTCCCAAAAATCCGAACCTGACAATTGTAGAAATTATTCTCCGTGATCACACTGGGCAAATTAAATTAAGCCGCTTCTGGACAGGCAAACGCTATTCCAATCGCGGTTGGCAAGAATCTCAGAAAAAGCTTTATCCACAAGGCTGCACGATCGCTGCTTCAGGTGTGGTGAAACAGAGCAAATATGGCTTAACTTTAGAGAATTATGAAGTAGAAGTTCTTGAACATACTCAAGATACGATCCAGTCAAAAACCGTTGGGCGCGTAGTGCCAGTTTATCCACTTACTGAAGGGATTACCCCTGAAGCAATTCGTCGCCTTGTGGCTCAGTGTCTACCCGCAGCATCACAAATTGTTGATCCCATGCCCGATCGCTTTTTGCAGGATTACCAGATGATGCCTTTAGCAGAAGCGATCGCACAAGTCCATTATCCTGATACTAGCGAAACCTTAGAGCAAGCAGTAATTCGGCTCACCTTCGATAAATATTTCTATCGCCGCCTCGTTTCCCTCTATCGTCGCCAACAGCAAAAAGCGATTCAGTTTGTGCCGCAAAGTCAGGCGATCGCCCAACTCGAAAAAATCCTGCCCTTTGAATTAACTAATGCTCAAAAGCGCGTAGTTTCCGAAATTCGCGCTGATCTCCAAGGACAAACACCGATGAATCGGCTGGTGCAAGGGGATGTCGGCTCAGGCAAAACCATTGTGGCAGTGTACGCACTTCTAACCGCGATCGAAGCTGGTTATCAAACAGCCCTCATGGCTCCGACAGAAGTTCTCACTGAGCAACACTATCGCAAGATTGTGGAATGGTTTATGCAGTTGAATCTTCCTGTAGAAATTCTCACAGGTTCCACAAAAACCGCTAAACGGCGTGAAACTCTTCGCCAATTGGAAACAGGAGAATTGCCCTTAGTAATTGGAACCCATGCCTTAATTCAAGATGGCGTAAACTTTGCGAGGTTAGGGCTTGCCGTCATTGATGAGCAACATCGTTTTGGTAGAGATCAGCGATCGCGACTTTTGCAAAAAGGGAATGATCCCCATGTATTGATCATGACCGCCACGCCAATTCCGCGCACCTTATATCTCACTAATTCTGAAATAGAAGTTAGTGTTATTGACGAACTTCCCCCTGGACGGAAGCCCATTCAAACAGTTCTCTTAAAGCCTGCACAACGTAAGGATGCTTATGACCTAATTAAACGTGAAATCGCCCAAGGAAGACAGATTTATATTGTATTTCCTTTAGTGGAAGAATCTGAAAAAATGGAGGATATTAAGGCAGCCACTCAAGAAAGAGAACATCTACAAAATGTAGTCTTTCCACATTTCCAAATTGGTTTGCTGCATGGACAAATGTCTTCTGCTGAAAAGGATGAAGCCATTAGTACATTTCGGCGTAATGAAACCCAAATCCTTGTCGCGACAACGGTTATAGAGGTTGGTGTTGATATTCCTAATGCATCAGTAATGCTGATTGAACATGCCGATCGCTTTGGTTTAGCACAACTTCACCAATTGCGCGGTCGAGTCGGACGGGGAGCCGCACAATCCTACTGCTTATTATTGAGTAGCTCCAAATCTCAAACTGCTCAAGAGCGATTACAGGTTCTCGAACAGTCACAGGATGGCTTCTTTATTGCCGAGCGTGACTTTCAAATACGCGGCAAAGGTAAAGACGAAGGTACTGAACAATCGGGGCATGCAGGTTTCTCGATTGAGGATCGTTTGCCCGATGAGGCGGCGCGTCAAGAAATATTTCAAATTGCCCGTGAAGCTGCCGAGCGCATTATCAAAAAAGATCCGACCTTAGAGCATTTTCCATCCCTCAAATCTGAATTTGATATGCATTATCAACGTTTACAAGGCGGAGCAATTTTTACATAACCCAAAGCTAATTATGCTTCCCGCTTAGCGGGAAGCATAATTAGCTTTGAGCGCTCTTCTGGGCACTCTTTTTATGCGTTAGCTGATTACTGCTATATAATCACTTTGTTAAGTATTGTCTCTGAAATGATAGGGCAATGCACCCTAATAACGAAATTTTATGGCTAAGTATATCTTTGTGACTGGCGGAGTTGTCTCTAGTATTGGGAAGGGCATCGTTGCTGCGAGTTTGGGACGACTACTAAAATCAAGAGATTATTCGATCGCTATTCTGAAACTTGATCCATATATTAACGTTGACCCCGGTACGATGAGTCCATTTCAGCATGGGGAAGTTTTTGTCACCGAAGATGGCGCAGAAACAGACCTTGACTTGGGGCATTATGAACGCTTTACCGATACCTCCATGTCCAAGTTGAGTAATGTCACTACAGGGGCAATCTATCAAGGCGTAATCAATAAAGAACGTCGTGGTGATTATCAAGGCGGAACGGTACAGGTAATTCCTCATATCACTAATGAAATTAAAGAACGCATCCATCGCGTTGCTAACAATGGCAATCCTGATCTAGTAATTGTGGAAATCGGTGGCACAGTTGGTGACATTGAATCGCTCCCCTTTATTGAAGCAATTCGCCAATTTCGTAAGGATGTGGGACGACAAAATGTGGTCTATATGCATGTCACCCTCATGCCTTGGATTGCCTCTGCAGGGGAAATGAAAACCAAACCCACCCAGCACTCCGTCAAGGAATTACAATCGGTGGGGATTCAGCCTGATATTTTGGTATGCCGTAGCGATCGCCCCTTACCTCAAAATATCAAAGATAAGATTTCCGAATTTTGCAACGTTCTGCCCGAATGTGTGATGACGGGGCAAGATGTCAAAAGCATCTATGAAGTACCACTTGCTATGGAGCGTGAAGGCTTGGCAGAACAGGTTTTACGATTACTCGGTATGCAACAGCGTCAGCCCGATCTTCGCAGTTGGCAAACCCTTGTTGAACGTCTCTATCGCTCTGAGCATCAATTAGAAGTAGCGATCGTTGGCAAGTATGTACGTTTGACCGATGCCTATCTATCAGTGATTGAAGCCCTTAAACATGGCGCGATCGCTTTGAATAGTAATGTCAACTTACACTGGGTCAACTCCGAAGACATCGAAACCTATGGCGCAGAGAAATTTCTCAAAGATGTCCATGCGATCGTTGTTCCAGGAGGATTTGGTCATCGTGGTGTGGATGGTAAGGTTGCCGCCGTTAAGTATGCCCGCGATCATCAGATCCCATTTTTAGGACTCTGTTTAGGAATGCAATGTGCGGTCATTGACTGGGCTAGAAATGTTGGAAAACTCAGCGATGCCAATAGCTCCGAATTTGACCCTGATTCCAAAAATCCTGTGATTCACCTACTGCCCGAGCAGCAAGATGTAGTCAATCTAGGTGGCACAATGCGCCTAGGACTATATGCCTGTCGTCTCGCGTCTAATACTTTAGTTCATAAGCTGTATAACGAATCTGTCATTTACGAACGCCATCGTCATCGTTACGAGTTCAACAATGCATATAGATCTCTGTTTATTGATTCGGGCTATGCGATTAGTGGAACTTCTCCCGATGGGCGTTTAGTCGAGGCGATCGAGTTTCCTAATCATCCCTACTTTGTTGCTACCCAATTTCATCCAGAGTTTCAATCTCGCCCTAGCAGACCACATCCATTATTCCAAGGACTAGTGAAGGCGGCTCTAGATTTACAGAAACAGCGCATCTCTAATGGCACAGAATATGTAAATATTCCTGTTTCAGCACCTGTTGCAGTACAACTGAATGTACCTCAACAAGAGTTTGCTTCGATAGCTTCTGATTAGCAGTCTAAAAATTAGTAATCTAAAAATTAGAAGCGCTGCTTTTAATAATAGGCGGAGCTTTGCGCCGTCTATATTTTGGATAATTTTTAAGAATCTCAACGTTTTGCAGCGATCGCCCTGCAATTGAGCTTTACTCAAGATATAGCAAGTTTTTATAGATTGTGAGTAACACTAAGTAATGCTTAGTGTTACTGGGCATTACTTGTAATCAAATAACAAATACATAAGGTTTGATCACTATGTTTCAACAAATTTTATTAGCTATTGATGGTTCGGGGCGATCGCGCGAAATGATGAATATGTTGTTAGCCCTGCCTAGCTTTCAAAGTTCGCAAATTAATGTACTGCACGTTATTCCCAACTCCACTAACTCTGAAGGAATTACCGAATACCGTCGCGCAGGTGAAAATATTATCGAAAGAGAAATTAAAAGCTTGCGCGTGAATTCAGAAAATAGCACCGTATCACTACTCAAAGAAGGTGAACCCAAGGATGTCGTGTGCAAAGTTGCTGAAGAACTAAAGGCAAATCTGCTGATCATGGGATCTCGTGGTATGGGACGCTTGCAAGCAATTTTGGCAAATTCTGTCAGTCAATATGTTTTCCAATTGTCTGATGTGCCAATGCTACTAATCAAGGATGATGTTTATATCAAAACCATCCGCAGTATCATGGTTTCCATCGATAGTTCAGCAGCTTCTAAACACAGCCTTGATCTGGCAATTAAACTAGCTAGCGGTGCAAAGGATGTGGAAATTTTCTTGACAAGGATTGTCAAACGTAAGGATGACAATACTGTGAATACCGATCCAGTGCTTTTAGAAGCTAGTGCTAAGCTGAAGCGCTTAAATATTCCATCACGCTCTTTTGTTGGCTCTGGTGATGTGGGTAAAGAACTAGTTAGACTTGCTGATGAATCTAACACCAGCATCTTATTAGTTGGTTCACCCGATCGCCGTCCCTCGATCGCCCGCAGTTTGCCCGATCTCGATCGCTTACTAGGTGGTTCAGTATCAGATTATGTGCGGGTCAATGCCACAGTTCCTGTGTTGCTAACCCGCACCATCGAATAAAACAATAGGCTTGATCAAATAAAGGCGGCGCAATGCGCCGCCTTTATTTGATCAAGCCTATGCAACGAATTTTAGTTATTGAAGATGAAGACGAAATTAGCAGATACAATGACTTGTCGAGGAATCGCCTCATATTTGCGGCGGACTACCAATTTGGGAATATACAGATAATGACTAAAATAAGTTTGTACTTAACCATTAAAAAAATTTCAGCTTTGAAACTGAATTTAGTTTAGGGTTATTGCAAAAACTCTATAGCGGTAGCTAGTAATGTTAAAACAAGCCCAAAGCCTAAGAGAGAGTTGAGTATTTCGCACCTTTCTTAGGCTTCATGTATTAACTTGCTTGGCTATAGCTATATTTTCGGAAAATCAAGAAAATAAGAAAAATCATTTTTATGCCTAAAAAATACAGGCAATGGATAGCAATCAGTTTGACAACAATGCTAACTGTAATCCTAACAATCCATTTAAGTTTCCTATCACCAGCCTTCGCCCAAAACCCTGCAACACCAACGCCGAACGTTAACGAGGATGTGAAGCCAAATCAATCGCTGCGTGTAGTTACACGCTTGATTAAACCATTTGTATTTGAAGATGGGGCAGAGCTCGCTGGCTTTAGTATAGATATCCTGCGTAACGTTGCCACTGAACTAGGTTTCAAATACACACTTGCGGTACAGCCTAGTGTCAAAGGTATGTTGGAACAAATTAAAAATAATCAAGCAGATCTTGGGATTGCAGCAGTTTCGATTACCAAGGAACGGGATAAAGATTTTGATTTCTCCTATCCATTCTTTTCGGGTGGTTTGCAGATTTTAGTGCCAATTAAAAATAGTGGGAACTCACTACTCAACTTAGTATCTAGTTTCTTTTCTGCAACATTATTTCAGGTGATCGGCTTAATTTTACTGGTCAGTTTAATCCCTGTGCACATTGTGTGGTGGTTTGAGCATAATCATGAAGGAGGTCTGGTAGAAAATCAACCTTACTTCCCCAGTATTTTCACGGTATTTTGGTGGGTTTTGGCAACCTTAGCGACGCAGGCAGAGGAAATGCCTAAAAACTGGGTAAGTAGAGTCATTGCTATATTTTGGATGTTTACATCAGTTGTCTTTGTTGCCTACTTCACGGCAACGGTTACAACTTCGCTGACAGTGCAGCAAATCCAAGGCAGCATTCAGAATGAGAATGACTTACCTGGAAAAAATGTTGCCACGATCGCAGGTAGTACCTCAGCAAATTATCTGCGTAAAAATAATATTCAAGCTACCGAAGTATCTCGCATTGAAGATGCCTATGATTTAGTGTTAAACGGACAGGTCGAAGCTGTTGTCTTTGATGCTCCTGTTCTACTTTATTATGCTTCTCACGGAGGTAAGGGGAAGGTGCAAACTGTGGGTAGTATTTTTGAAAATGAGAACTATGGAATTGTGTTCTCTCCCAATAGTCCCTATCGCCGCCAGATTAATAATGCTCTATTAAAACTATTAGAGAATGGAACTTATCAAGACATCTACAAAAAATGGTTTGTGAGAAACTAAAGAAATTGTCTTAAGTATATGGCTATGCAAGTTCGCTCATGTGGGTAAATAGGTGAAAGGAGGGAAAAGAAGACGGCGGAGGAAATTAAAATCAATCCAACGCAAATTGTAAGACCACTCGAACATGGCTACATAGAGATACAAATACTTTTTATGGATACCGCGAAATGGACGAACAAAGTTGCGTACCCCAACCCAGATACCCTCCATAGTATTGCAATGGATTTCGCAACAACCATCTTGATCTTCATCGCGAGCATACTCACTCTGGGAGTGGCAAACAGTTTGACGCTCACGTCCAGAATCAGGTATGCGATTGT
>CALRWX020000047.1:0-30090 GCA_943371975.1 Pseudanabaena sp. UWO311
AGAGTATTTTGCGGTCTATTGGTGCAAGAAATTATCCTGATTTGCTCAATTCTCTTGAAGATGCTTTTAATAGTCTTTCTAGTTCAGATTTTCTCTCTTGGTTTACTCATTCCTGCTACTGTACCTCACTAGACTGAAATTTGCTATAAGTATTTTCTAAATTGCCTAACCTTCTAGTAATTAGCTTTCTTGCAAGCGTAACAATCTTAGTAACCCGAACTTTAGAAACCACCTTTAAGCCAGTTGCCATAAACGCAGAATCTGATGGCTGTAAAACAAACTCATCAGCCGAAACTTGATTGATACCTTGAGAAGAAACAAAGCAAATAGTTATATCCTGATTAGCCACATCTGCCCACAGCACAACCGCAGGACGGAGCTTAGTTTGAGATAGATCAGTAAACGGAAATAAAGCCAGCACGATATCTCCTTTTTGCAAAAAAATCATACAGGCTCACCATCTTCAAGGGTATAAATAT
The DNA here is from genome assembly GCA_943371975.1 of Pseudanabaena sp. UWO311. Taxonomy (GTDB): domain Bacteria; phylum Cyanobacteriota; class Cyanobacteriia; order Pseudanabaenales; family Pseudanabaenaceae; genus Pseudanabaena. Next base: position 480 of record CALRWX020000047.1, read on the forward strand.
CTGGCTCTGTTTCTAAAAATTTAAAAGCATCTCCTAACATCGCAATCATGGCAATTTCTTTGCTTGAGATCTCTGCCGATTCCCAAAATAATTTTTCCTCTAGCAAAAATCTCTCTTCCCAAGACAGAGATCTAATAACCTGTGCAAGACTTTCAACTAATTGAGTATTTATCATGCAGAACTCACTTGTCCTATAAGCTATATATATCCTACCTTCAAAAAATGCGTTACAGGAAAATCCTGAATCGGAGTCGGGATAAACACATCCTCACCCGTATCCGCAAACAAAGGCAACTCCATCATGCTCTCATGATGCAACAACTCCTTAAAACTAAAATCGCGCCGCTTAATCATGCTGCCATTCACAGGCGACCATTCCGAAAAAATGATCGGCTCAGGTTGTTCACCCACCGTTTTTAAAGTCAACGCATCGCCATGAATAACATTGCGACTCAGAATATAACGCACCGCATCCCGACATTGATCATTAGCTAAGTCTTCAAAGAGCTTCGTATATTTTTGATTAAATATGTTGAATAGGCGATCTCGACATTCTTGAATATTGTCCTCCAAAATATCAACCCCATAAATTGAAGAAATCGCTAAAACTGCATTACGCTCATACTCTAGCTGCACCTTGCCATAACGCATCTGCACAACTTGCAATTTTCGATCCAAAATCTCCGCCAAAAAATTACCCGTTCCACAAGCAGGCTCTAAAAATCTCGATTCAATGCGCTCAGTCTCCTGCTTCACAAGATCCAGCATCGCATTCACCTCACGCTGATTAGTGAACACCTCACCGTGATCGGTCACTCTTTGCTTCGAGATTACCTGTTTTTCCGAAGCTTCTATACCCATATTTTTGTGTTGTCGATAACTTGCTTGCGAATAGATTAAGTTGGGGATTTTTGAGATTTCCAAGTCCCTCTCCCTCTGGGAGAGGGATTTAGGGTGAGGGCGTTTTAATTTGGGAAACTAATTGCTTAGCGATCGCTACAGCTTGCCAGAGTAAACAAGATTTCTCTTCAAGGCGATCGGGAATTTCTTCACCCCAACTTTCGAGAAAATCCATAATAATCTTACGGGCATAGCTGCCATAAGCGACTCCAGCTACAGGAATGTCCGCTTGGCGTAGTTTGGGAACAGTGCTGGCATTGGTTCCGCCAGCTAGTTGCACAAAGCCAAGGGGTAACTGAAAATTCAGTACCTTTTGTCCTAGTTGCAAAGCTGCCCTCGTAGCCCCATCACCGATATCACCACTCATGGGTCTACCATCGGTTTGCCAAATTAGCGAACGCGGTGTCGGCTGCATCCCTTCAAGCAAAGAGAGAAGATAATCATGTAAATTTTCACAATCGGGGAAGCTGACCGCCACTAATTTGAGTTTGGGGATGATCGGACTTAGGCGTTGCCAAAACGCGGTAAATTCTTTGGTGCGATTGGGTTGTGTATGAATTTCGATCGCATCGACTTTTTGGTTAAGTACTTGATCAAAAATATCTTCAGGGACATAAACCTGTTCGCGAGTATGAATAATCTGCACTGGACATAGCGGCAAGCAACGACCGCACCCATAACAAAGATTTGAGATAACCCCATTGTAATCATTACTAAACTGGATTGCATCAGTAGGACAGACTTTTTCGCAAGGTCTGGGGCAATCTATTGCACAAAAATCAGGATCAAAAATTGCTTTGCGAAAATGTGGGTCTTCGCCATCGTTAAAGCTGACCATCACCAAAGGCGATCGCGCATTTGCATCTAATTCTAGGGCGGCGGCAATTCCCTCACGGGCGGCAGCGATTGTGGCAGGGTCGGGAGCCATATCAATGCAATCGGCTCCAGCCAATGTATAAATCAGGGCAAGATGACGAATGGCGGATAAATGTTGATAGCTCGCACCACAAATGAGCTTAAACCACTGGTGCGATCGCAGAGATTCGATTTCCATAGTTTCAGAGTAGTTGCTACAAAGTAAGACGGCTCAAAGAGCCGTCTTACTTTATTTGTTTGTACTATTTCTTTTTATTTTCAATCGCGGCAGTATCATCGATCGTACCATCGCTGCCCTTATCAAGCTCGATTGTCAATTTCGCTCCTTTACCAGTCCACTTAGCATAATCTAAGTACAACGTATCACCTGAGGCAAGTTCAAGGTCAGTTCCTTCAAATTTCTGCTCGGTCTTATCATCAATACGACTAATTAGTAAATTGAAGATTGCTTTACGTTTAGTATCAGCAATCTTGATACCAAGGCGACCTTTTACCGTATCGAGATTAGCACTGATAGTTCCGCCAGCATCTATTTCGACTCCATCCAATTCAAACTCATAGTCATCATTCTTGGTGGAGATGCCAAATAGAATATTAGGAGCTTCAGGATTGCTGGGCTTATAGGATAGGCTATGACCACTTGCATCAAGTTGAATAGTATCTTTTTGACTCGGTAGTACTTTAATGTCTGACAAACCGACATCGTAGCTAGGTCCAATCATTACTAAATCGATCAGTTCTTTATCATTACTTTTTTTTGTACCTTGTAAGTTAATGGTGAAGGGAACGCCAAGGGGAATATTGTAGATCGGTTCATCATCATCTTTCCAGAGTTCACTACTCTTGATAGGCGTAAAGGTTGCCCCCGAAAAAGAATTTACAAATTTTCCATTCTCATAACCAATTTTCTGATTGCCATTAGTAATTAATAAGTCAGCAGCACCCTCCAGAAAAATTTGATTAAATTTCGGTTCTGCATTTGCTTTCCCTTTTATATTTCCCTTAGCTGCTGTTTTGTCAGAACCATTTGCAACAGCCTGTTCTTCTTCACCGCAGAAATTGCAGACTTGACGCTCGAAGCGCGGGGGAGTGGGTGTTAGGGTGAGAGTTTTAGTTTCTGCATCCCCAATATACTCAGATTCAGGCTCATTAGGATTAGTAGAAGCATTATATTTCCAAGTATTGGCATTCCGATCAATCTCGATTTTGCGCTCTATTTGGGGATAGTTATTGTCGTAAACCAGCACTGCATATTTGCCATCACCCAAATCTCCTAAGGCATAGGGAGTAATTGCATGTCCTCCTTTAAAATCAGGTTGATAGATCCCCATCGTATAGGTTTCATCAATACGAGCGTTAGGCTTCAATGAAGCAAGAAGTATATCTAGGATTTCGACTGGAGTTTTGCTTTTGATTTCGCTAGTTGCAGTTGGTGGAGTGCCTTGAGTGGCAAACCAATATGCAATCTCATGTTGAAGTTTTTCATTTCCCTGTAATGACAGCTTGGGTGTGTCACCAAATTCTTGTGCCTTATCTTTATCGGTATATAAAATCAGACTAAGCGCCGCCATTCCCTCACAATGTCCACCATCCATCGATTTATTAACTTCTTCCATCCACTGATGGGCTGGAGGCTTCAGAATACAAGGTTCTCCTTGGGTGGCACAGACACTATTACCAAACATCTTTTGCATTTCAAGTGCGGAGAGATTCTTAATGCTACTGTCCTTACCGTAGTTCTCAAAACTGAAGCCATTGGCATCTGGACGAAAACCGAGATCTGCTTTGATCGATTCTGCCGATAGTGATGTTGACACTATAGTTTTATTGCTATCTGACGAAAGTGCAACTTTATTAGCCGAAATAGCAGGGCTCGATCGACAACCCAACAAAATAACGATCGCAGATAGAGTAGAGATCGTTAGAAACTTAAACAGGCGATTAAGCTTAAACAAATTTGCAATGCTGCCTTTTTTAAGTTGTTGCATTTGATTTCAAATATTTTAAGCAATCCTAATAGGTATAAGTTACTCAAACTGTTAAAATTTTTGCAAGGTTTAATAAAATTCTTTACAGTTTTAGTTATAAAACGCAGACAGGATCGCAAAACGTGAGAATTGCAGTAGATGCGATGGGTGGGGACTTTGCCCCACGCGAAGTGGTTGAAGGAGCAATATTAGCTCAGACTCAATTAGGTGTAGATATAGCGCTAGTAGGCGATCGCGATATCCTCGCGAACTACCTCAAGCAACATAACTATCAAGAAAGCGATCATCTAGAGATCGTGCCATCGGAAGGCATCATCGAAATGGATGATGAACCCCTCGAAGGTTTGCGCCGTAAGCCTAACTCCTCGATCGCCGTTGCCATGAACTTAGTCAAGCGCAAGCAAGCAGATGCTGTGGTTTCAGCTGGACACTCTGGTGCAGCAATGGCAGCCGCCCTGCTCCGATTGGGGCGCTTACCCGGTGTAGATCGACCTGCGATCGGTGCATTATTTCCCACACAGGTTCCCCATAAGCCTGTATTGTTACTTGATGTTGGCGCAAATGTCGATTGCCGCCCCAAGTTTTTAGAGCAATTCGCAATTATGGGATCCTTATACAGTAAGTATGCGATCGGCATTCAAGAGCCTAAAGTCGGGCTGCTGAATATTGGTGAAGAAGCCTGCAAGGGTAATGAACTCGCCATTCGTGTACACCAAGCATTGCAAGATAATCGTCAGATCGCCTTTGCGGGTAATGCTGAAGGTCGGGATATCCTTAAAGGTCAGTTTGATGTGATTGTCTGTGATGGCTTTGCTGGCAATATTGTCCTCAAATTTGCCGAGGGTGTCGGCAATGCCGTCATGCAGATCCTCAAGGAAGAATTGCCTAAGGGTTGGCGCGGTAAACTTGGTGCAATACTCTTAAAACCTAACCTCAGAAAGGTCAAGCAACGCATTGATGCTGATGAGTACGGCGGAGCCTTGCTGCTAGGTGTAGCGGGTGTTTGTGTGATCAGTCATGGTAGTTCTAACTCTGTCAGTATTCGCAATGCCATCCGTGTCGCTAAGGACGCTGTTGATAATGAAGTCCTAGAGCGCATTCGAGGGCAAATCAAGCCCAAGGTAGCTGTCCCTGCGGATGACACTCCCGACGATCCACCCACCTAAATGTATTGCTGTCATTTTACGACAGCAATATAGCTTTTCATTTATCCAGATCAAATACAGCCCATGACTAATACTGAATCTTCTCTGCTCGGAGTGCGTTTTATTGGTAGCGGTTCCGCCGTTCCTGATCGCGTATTGACCAATCAAGACCTTGCCCAGATGGTAGATACTAATGATGAGTGGATCGCCTCGCGTACAGGTATCAGAGAGCGTCATATTGCCGATGGCGAGAATGACTCAGTAGCAAATCTGGCAGCTAAAGCTGGACAAAAGGCGATCGCTGCCGCAGGTTTAAACCCTGAGGATATTGACCTAATTATTTTGTCCACATCGACTAGTGATGATTTATTTGGCACAGCAGGACGAGTCCAGAAAATCTTAGGAGCCGAAAGAGCCATTGCCTTTGATCTTGTAGCGGCCTGTTCAGGTTTTGTATTTGGTTTAGTTACAGCGTCACAATATATCCATACAGGTGTTTATAAAAATATCCTGATTATCGGCGCAGATGTTCTCTCGCGTTGGGTTGATTGGCAAGATCGCCGCACCTGTATTTTGTTTGGTGATGGGGCTGGGGCTTTGGTTTTACAGGCTAGTAGCCAAGATCATCCCCAAAATAATTTATTAGGTTTTGAGATGCGGAGCGATGGCAAAGGTAATGAGTTTCTGAATATTAATTATTCAGGACGTAATACCTTTAATCCAATTACGATGAATGGGCAGGAAGTTTATCGGTTTGCGGTGCGACGTGTGCCAGAAGTAATTGAAAAATCTTTACTCAAGGCAAATCTCGAAGTCCATGATCTCGATTGGTTAATTTTGCACCAAGCTAATCAACGCATCATTGATGCAGTTGTAAATCGCTTTGGGATTGATCCTGCAAAGGCAGTGAGCAATATGGGCAGGTACGGCAACACTTCGGCGGCTTCCATTCCGATCGCTCTGGATGAATGGGTACAGGCAGGAAAAATCCAAAAAGATCATTTAATTGCGATCGCAGGTTTTGGCGCGGGGCTAAGTTGGGGTTCCGCCGTATTCCGTTGGGGTTAACCAATTTAAAATTTCGTGATTAACGCGCTCAGGATTATCATCATGGGCGCAATGTCCTGTATTTGCCAAATAAATTAATGTCGCATCAGGGGCATATTTGACTAGACGACTCCCTTCCGATGGTGGAATTAAGCGATCGCGACTTCCCCATAAGATTAATAAGGGAACTTGCAACTCTAATAGAGCTTGAGTGAGACTAGGGGAATAATTGGGCTGATTGAGGCTGCGGTTTAAGCTGACAAAAGCATCGGCGGCTTGGCGATCGCGGGCAGGTTTAGCAATGATTTCCACTAATTGATCATCCACACGATCGCGATCGCAATAGACAATTCCTTTTAAAACGAAGTGAATCATCCAAGGTTGACGGAATAGGTAAAAGAGTGGTTTTACGAAAAGAAAAGAAACGATCGCTTTAACTGCTCTTTCTAAGGGCTGGAGCCATTTGGGAACTAGAGCATTGAAGGCTTCGATATCGGGTAAGCTGATTGTAACGACACCTGAGGCTATTTCAGGATGATGACTCGCCGCGATCGCCGCCACCAATGCTCCAATAGAATTCCCAATAATCACCATTGGCACACCTACAAATCTTTGCCAAAAGCTTAAAATCTGTTCTACCCACAAATAGATAGAGTAATGTGTCTTTGGTTTTTCTGAGCCGCCAAATCCCAATAGATCAATGGCATAAACGGTATGATCTTCCGATAGCGCAGAAATATTATCGCGCCATTGACCGATCGCCGCCCCAAATCCATGAATTAATAGGATTGGTGGTTTGTTGCTATGAGGATTTTGCGATTTTTTTACGCCATAATGTGAACGCCATCCCTTAAAATCCCAATCGCCATATTCTAAATCAATAGTTCTATTCATCATTCCCGATTGTTTAAGTAAACTTAGCTTGTGTCCCCGCTACGCGGGGGGCACAAGCTTCTAAGTATAAAGGCTCGCTGAGCGAACCTTGATTGTTTAGGCATCTTTAGCGCGAACTAGGCGACCATCGCTAGTGACATGCAATCCACATTCTTGATTACTCAGTTCCCACCACCAACGACCAGCACGAAGATCTTCACCTGCTTGGACGGCTCTGGTACAAGGCGCACAGCCAATACTAGGGAAGTTCTGATCATGGAGCGCGTTGTAAGGAACCTCATTGGCGTGAATATATTCCCAAACCTGTTCATTAGTCCAATCAATCAAAGGATTGATCTTGGCAATATTACGATCGCCATCTAGTTCAACGGTTTCCATCGTCGAACGGTTTGCAGTTTGGTCACGGCGTAAACCTGTAATCCAAGCATCAAGCCCTTGAGTAGCACGACCTAATGGTTCCACTTTGCGGATATAACAACATTGCTTTCTATTTTCTACATTGTCATAAAAAAGATTAATGCCCTTAGCACTGACCATCCGCTCTACTGCTTCCGCTTGGGGAAACATGATGCGAAGTTGGAGTTGAGGATATTTTTGTTGAACTTTTGCAATGACTTCGTAGGTTTCAGCATTTAATCGACCTGTATCGAGGGTGAATACATTGGCATCAGGCTTGATTTTGGAGATCATATCAATCAAGGTGACATCTTCTGCTCCAAAGCTTGAGGCAAGGGAGATGTTTTTGTAGTTACCGATCGCCCATGTGAGGACTTCTTGAGGAGTTTTGCCCTTGAGTTGTGTGGCGGCGCTGTCAATTTCGGTTTGTAAAGTCATTATTGGCTTGTGGAATCTTATCGTAAAAATACAATTTTACTATGGCTTGCCTTTAAGGTTATAGATACAAATCCAGATTGTTGCGCTGTCCGCTATATGGGCGGCACAACAATCTGGATTTGAAAAGTGTTAATCTTAGGAGTAGGTGATGCTTGATGATAATGCACCTAAAGCAAAAGTAACGTTTGGTTTACGATCATGTCCTTGACGGGATTACCAAATATTTTGCATGACATTCAGTCACGCACCAGTTGGCAGCAGCGCTGTCAATATTTGCTGATTGTCGAAAAATGGGCGGACATTGTGGGTGAGTCGGTGGCAAAGCAAACCTGTCCACTTGGGGTATATCAAAAATCTTTACAGGTGGCAGTATCAAGTCCTGTGTGGTCTCAGGCTTTGACCTTTGAGCGAGTGCGCCTATTAGCGAAAATTAATGCTTTGCTAGGTAGCTCTAATAGTTTAGCGATCGCCGATATTCATTTCTCGACAGCAAAATGGGCGACCCATCAGCAAGACTTAGAACAGCGTCAAGTTGTCACCGAAAATCATCCCAGTTATTTACCTGCGATCGCCACAGAGACAGCTCATCATAAAACCAATCATCGGGGTAATTCCAAATCGCCTAAAGTAGAAACTCCAAAACCTCCTGAAACTGCCAGTGAAGCATTTCAGCGTTGGCAAGAAGTGATGCAAATGCGAACTCATCAAATGCCTAAATGCCCCCGATGCGATCGCCCTGCCCTAACTGGTGAAATATCCCGTTGGCAAATGTGTCGGGTTTGCGCGATCGAGTATCTTTTTAAGTAGCTAGGGGAACTGTACCGCCCGCGTAGCGGGCGGTACAGTTCTTGGCTCTGGTTTGTAGATACTTAACCCAAAATTAACCCCGCATCATGCTCAATCTAGAATCTCTCTATACCTGCAATCCTAGTTTTGCAATCAATTCACTGACCTCCGATCCTGATTATTATGTGAATTTAGTGGAAGGACGGGGCGATGATGTGGTAAAGCAACTTCGCAGAGTGATCGCCCTATCCCCCAACAAACCTACTTTTCAATTTCTCGCAGGACATGTAGGAAGTGGTAAAACTACAGAATTACTTAGGTTAAAAGTTGGACTAGAGCAGCAGGGCTTCGCGGTTCTATACTGTTCGGCTGATGAACATCTGCGAATAGATGATGTTGGCTTAACGGAAATTTGGCTACTCATTTTAAATTTAATTTTGCAACAGGTGGAAAAAAAAGATGAGTCTCTATCCCTAGCCTATTTGCCCAAAGCGATTATGGAAATCGAACAATGGCTGGGTCTCTCTTCCTCAATTGGTATTGCTAGCTATACATCCCGCTTACAAAGAATTTTGCAAACCATTCAAGACAACGCTCAGCAGCGCCGTCATTTGCAACATCATCTAGAGGCAAGGCTCAAAAATTCTCTCCTTGCGGCGGGAGAAGAGGTGACAGCGATCGAGGTCGATCGCTTGAAGCAACTTGGTAAAAAAGGACTCGTACTTTTAATCGATAATCTTGATCGCCTTACCCCTAAACAAGCTGAAAGCATTTTTGGAGATGGAGGGAAATACTTACGGCAATTACATACAGTGTCATATCATTTACACTCTGCCGCTATTAGCGATCGCCACCGATGTAGATCCCCAAAAACGCTTGCAACAAATCCTGCAGATGAACAAGCCGATTGTTTTACCCTGCTTGGTTCTCCGCGATCGGCAAGGCGAGATTAAGCCCAATGTCTTAAATCTGCTGCGTCAAGTTGTCTTATCAAGGTTATTACCGAATATTTCTCCTGACAGCAGATTGGAACAAGTAACCAATCTGTTTAATCATCTAGAAACCCTAGATCGGTTATGTCTATCGAGTCATGGTCATTTACCTTATTTGCTATCGCTACTATATGGCTGTTTGCAGTGGCAAGATCTCCCAATTCAGATGGAGACATTAACACAGATTTTGCAGATAGATCGCGAGATGCGCTTGGTGGCTATAAGCGATCGCGATCGGCAAGACTTACAAACATATATCAACAGTCCCCACATACTTACCACTGAGTCCATGAACTTATGCCGCCGCCTCTTAATGTTTGAGCATCATGATATTGATGGCAAGTGGTTTATGAGTCCATTCGTTTAGGCGTTAATTACTTGACACACACCCCAACCCCTTCTTCCGCAGGAGAAGAGAAGTAAGATCTTTTTCTTGTTCCCCTCCCCTGCGGGAGAGGGGCTAGGAGTGAGAGCAAAAATTGTCTTTTCTAATACTTTTCTTATGCGTCTAAGACTAGCAATATCAAAACAACATACAAGACAAATTCAGGAATAACATCAATAATTTGCATTATTACTGAATTTTAAAAGAGTATCGCTTAAAAAAAAAGAGAGTCAGCGCAGAGCGTTGCCTCTCTTTTTTAAACCCTGCTACTTAGAATGTCGCAACCTAAGGCAGTGTCAAAATCTTTTAGATGTAACTTATGCTGTGGTAGCCAAATATCTCCCGTTGCAATATTCATTGGTGGCAAAACATCATAAATTGGCTCTTGCAAAAAGTAAGTTTCCTTTAACTGTACTAGCCATGCTGATTGCCCTTTATCCTCAACCCTTGATTGGATATCAATCAGACTAGTGGGAGCGATATCTAATTTTTGATCTATTTCAAAATCTATTTCTAAATTATGACGATCGCATGGAAAAATAGAGGCGATCGTGGCTAAACCTTGGATGGCAAAAGCAGGAAACGTTTCCGCATCAAACCCAAACTCATCCATAAGCTGTTTACAAGTATGTGCAGATTCAGGATTATCAGGATAGCCAAGAGAATGAATTAACACTCTACTACCAATAGAAGTTTCGAGAAATTCAGGCGGATTAAAAACTACTAAGGTGCTGTAAACCCTTGCAAGGTAACATACAGCCTCTTCAGGGCATAGAGAAATAGCTACGGTTATTGCTGCTCGATCAAGCATGATGCAAAAATGCAATTACTTTGTTGTTTAAGTTCAACAGCATACAACGATTCTTGAGGTTAGGTACTGCTGCAAATGACTTAATCTTACAAAAAAAGAGGCGGTCGCCTCCTTTTCTGTAAATAGCAATTCAAAACCTCAAAGACAAGTGGCAGCGCTTCGCGCTGCCACTTGTCTTTGGAGGGGGTATTTCATAAGCAAAAGCTTAAATTGCTATATTATGCAGCAGCAAAGTTAGCAGCTACTACATCCCAATTGATTAGGTTATCAATGTAGTTTTGGATGTAGTTAGGGCGACTATTTTGGAAGTCCAAATAATAGGCATGTTCCCAAACATCAATGGTTAATAGAGGTGTTTGACCTTCAACAGTGAGAGGGTTTTCAGCGTTAGGGGTTTTGGTGATTTTCAAAGCCCCACCTTCAGCAACTAGCCAAGCCCAGCCGCTACCAAATTGGGTAAGAGCTGCATTCTTGAATTCTGCCTTAAAGTTATCGAAGCTGCCAAAGCTAGAATTGATGGCTTCTAACAAAGCGCCAGACGGAGCGCCACCGCCAGCAGGCTTGATTCCATTCCAGTAAAAAGTGTGGTTCCAGACTTGCGCCGCATTGTTAAAAATGCCTGCTTTACCTTCTTTGTGGCTAATCTTGATTACTTCTTCAATGGTTTTGTCAGCCAAATCAGTGTCTTTAACCAAGTTGTTGAGGTTATCAACATATGCTTTATGGTGCTTACCATGATGAAAAGAGATGGTTTGAGCAGATAGCCCCGAAGCGGCTAAAGCGTCATCAGCGTAAGGTAGAGATGGTAGTTCAAATGCCATTGTTGTTTAACCTAATTAAGATCTTTAGCTATTTTTTAGCTTTAAGTATTGTTACAATTATAGACTAATTCAATTAAACCGTAGTGACTGCTACTTTTTTGTCATCTGCCATACACCGTCCTAATTAGTTTCAGAGAGATTGGTCTGAGTGTTTAAAGGCGATCGCCAAACATTGCCACACACTTAATCTATAGACCTCACATGCATATAGATATTGATTTGCGTAGATTGTATAAAAGTTATGACTTGCATAGAATAATGAAAAAAAGAGATTTATTACTAACTGGAGCCGCAGTCATCGGGAGTGCTTGGATATACCAATTTTGGCGATCCTCCTCCAGTGATTCGTCATCCAAAGACCTAGAGATCGCCGTAGACTTAAATAAAGCAACTAAGCAATACCAAATCATGAAAACTGAAAATGAATGGAAGCAAGTCCTTACGCCAGAGCAATTTCAAGTTTTGCGAAAACATGGCACTGAAAGAGCTTTTACGAGTCCTTTGGACAAAGAATATAGCCAAGGTACTTATAAATGTTCAGGTTGTGATTTACCCCTATTCACCTCCGATACTAAATTTAATAGCGGTACAGGCTGGCCAAGCTTTTTTGCTCCCATTGAAGGTGCGATCGCTACAACGGTTGATAATTCATTTTTCATGAAGCGTGTTGAAGTCCATTGCAGTCGATGTGGTGGTCATTTAGGTCACGTCTTTAACGATGGACCGAAACCCACTGGAGAACGCTACTGTATGAATGGGGTATCTCTAAAATTTATTCCGAAAGGAGATGCATAGCTAAAGTAAAGAGGTTAGCTATAAATCTGGCTTAATTCCCTCAGCTATAGCGATTTTCATTTTGCCGTAGGCAAAATGAAAATCGTAAACTCTTACTGGGATTAGTTTTTGGTTTTCCAATGAGTACGCACTCATAGGAAAATTGCTATAGAGTTGGATTGGTTGATTGACACAATCGAGAACTTCTTACATCAACTTAATATTTGCTAATGATAATGGAGCTTTGGAAATCCACTAAATATCTTAAATATCCATACAAGCTTGGATTAAGCCTTGTTTTGACATTGACGATCGCAGGTTGTTCAAACCCTTTCGCGATAGCTAATATAACAGATCAGGTTCGCTTAGGAACTTTTAATTTAGAGAACTTTGATGGATTTAATGCTGAAAAAGTAAATGCTGTGAGTCAGATTATCGAGCGTAATTTTGATGTGATCGGCTTGCAAGAAGTGAGTCCCATCGCTGCGGAAAAACTCAAAGAGAAGTTAAAGAAATCCAAAGAATGGGAATTTATTCTAGGTGAGTCAGGTAGTAGACAAAGAGTAGCGCTGTTTTATCGTAAAGACTTAATGACGGCTCAGAAAGTGACCGAATGGAAGAAAGTAAATATCACAGGAACTCTGCGATCGCCCCTTGTTAACTATGTCAAGGTGGGAGAAAAGTTTGATTTTACACTAGTAGTAGTGCATCAAAAGGGGAGTGGTGGTGCAGATGCTGATCGCGTCCGCCAAAATCAAAGTGACATTCTGAGGAAGGAAGTCGATAATTATCAAAAAAATCCTCAATCCGATCCTGATTTAATTCTCGTGGGAGATTTTAACAGCCCCACATGGGCAGATCAAAATCGAGGGTTACGCGATGCGCCGCTTACCTTTTTGACTAAATCTGTAGAAACTGATGCCAAAGAGAACTGCTTAAAAAAACGTGGTCAGCCGAAAACTTTTGATGGTCGTCCGCGTTACTCTAATCGTGGCACTGGTTGCGTCATCGATCATATTGCTGTTTCCAAAGCTCCTAAAGGTGCAGAAGAGGAATATCTTCCCCAATCAATTCAGATTCTCGATCCGCAAAAAGATTTGGGATTTGATAGCGATCTTACCTATTTTTCTAAAGTTTCTGATCACTTACCCGTAAGGGCAATCTTTCGTACAAAATAGTAGAGATATCGCTAAGCGATATCTCTACTATTTTGTACGATCTGGCAGTAAATGTAAAAGAGAGGGAATAACTGAAATCACAACAATTGCTAAGGTAATTGGAAGTAGATATTTATCGACATCAGGAATAATACTCCCTAATCCAAAACCTAATAGCGATAAACCTGATGTCCAGACTAAGCCACCAATGAGATTGAACTTAAAGAATGTGTCATAGTCCATTCTCCCAATCCCTGCGACAATTGGGGCAAAGGTACGGATAACAGGTAAAAAACGTGCCAATATGATAGTCTTTTTGCCATGTTTTTCATAAAAATCTTGCGCTCTGACAATATGCTTTTTGTGGAAAAACAGAGAGTCTTCCTTAGAAAATAATTTGTGTCCAAAGCGCTTGCCTGTAGCATAACCAATGTTATCGCCAAGAACTGCACAGATAAAGCATCCAATTATTAGTGCAAAAATATTTAGCTTTCCTACAGAAGCCAAAAAACCTGCGGCAAATAGCAGCGAATCCCCCGGTAAAAAGAAGCCGAAAAACAAACCAGATTCAGCAAAGACGATCACCCAAATAGCGAAATGTCCACCCCAAAATCCTAAAGAGTCAACTAATTGCTTTGGTTCTAAAATATTCACGTTGCCTTAATACCTTTGTTAATCTTGTTTTATATAGCAATCCTAAGTCATTTGTGGCTTCGGCTTCGCTCAGCCATCAGTCCAAGCTGGCTGAGCGAAGCCGAAGCCTGTATCAACTCATTTCGGATAGCTATAGTGCTTTACACTGATGCAGATCCTAATCAAATTTTGGAAAAACTTGTGAAGCAATTTTTTTCAAAATTTGATTGCAGCCCTCTTGCTTTTCAAAGCCTCTGTTGAGCATTTGAGAGATTAGAGTCCCGAAGGTAAACCAGTAGGTTTGCCCTTAATACTGGTGACGATTCTACCCCAACCTGATTCACCACCGCTATCCCAAAAAACCTGCTGCATCACATCATAGCTATAGGAATCATACTGACCACCAACACCGACATCATAGCTATCACTAGATCCATGACGAGTTCCATAGGGATCATGAACTAGCCATACTTTGTTAGTAGGGTCATGCCCAACCACAATACAAATATGACCACTACCTTTGTAAGCAAATCCCACAACTACAGGAATATTTACTTTGAGAGACAGTAACAAATCCTTAGCTGAAAGAGAATAGCTAAAGTAAGACTCAATGCCTAGTTCTTTCAAAGCCCATGTTTGAGCATCGTGATCGGTGGTGTCGCCATATTTAACCACAATTCGCATATAAACAGATTCGGGTTCTGGAAATCCCTGTGCTTGGGCTTTTTCAGTCAACTCACCACCGAGTAAATAGTCAGCTAACATGGTGTTACTAGTTGTATTGCACTGTCGCCAACCAGGTCCAAAGATTACCTCATCATTATCTAGTTGTGAAGCATATTTAACTGGCAATTTAATCAGTTTATTGAGATTATCGCCATCAATTTTAATGTGAGGCTCGTAGGCATAAACCTTTTGTAACTGACTCTTACCATCCTTGGCAAACAATGGTGATGCAAGGGTTAGTAAAAGATGTTGATTGCGATCGGGGCTATATTCGGTGACATAAAAAGCCTGATCTTTTTTAATGAAAATTTTCTCTGAATCGGCTAAATCCGTTGCTCCAAGAAGCTTCTTTTTAAGAAAAGTATCTGCTTGAACGATCACTTTGGGCATAGGATAACCTCGGAGTTGATACGATAATTATATAAATCATCGCATAGCAATCAGGAATTATTTGGATATTTTTATAATCTGATGATGTGCCCTGCTCAGCAATGATCTTAGACAAGTTAAATATTTGATTTCATGGAAAGTTTATGGAAATACTAGCAGTGCCGACAGAGGTTCGTACCCTTCATCCTGAAAGCACTTTGGGGAAAATATATCTAGATGGGATGCCTCAGCCTGGAAATTACATTGATTTAGAGGGCAAGACCTATATGATCCTAGAGCGCCGTCATCGCTATCAATTGCGAAGAGGAAAATACAACTTATTTAAAATCTTGGTATATGTGCAATTGGTACCAGAAAATTTAGAAAAGAACTTTGTGAATGGACGATGGATTATTGGCGATGGAAGTTGTAAATATAATGCTGGTTCGGAAATAATTCGCTGTGCTGTCAATCCTCATGGTCCTTGTGAAGGATGTCGCTTTTGGGAAGCATAAAAAAAGAGGGGTCGCAAAGCGATCCCTCTTTTTTTGAGAAGTTAGAATTGGAGACCTATGCCAGCTTGGAGGGAAGCGCCTGCGGAGCCATTACTTTGGCCGTTAAATGGAATTACCGCATTGCTATAAAGCAATGTATTCTTGTTGATGCTGACTTCGACACCAGGCTGCAGAGCAAAGGCAGTTTGATCGCCATTACCACCAACTTTAAAAGAAGCGCCAGCACCGAGATAAAGGTTAGTGCGATCGCCTACTGGTAAATCATAGGAAACAGTAGGAATAACGGAAGTGCCACCATTACCAAAGAGAACTGAACTTCTTACAGAAAGTGGTACATCATCAAACTTGTAACGTCCTGCTAAGTTTGCTCCTACTACGGAAGGGGTAGTTGCAAAACTTTGGAGAGAAACGCCTGCGCCCACGTAGCTGCCAGGTGATTTGACTTCTTCGGCTGAAGCGATCGCGCTAAAGGATGTAATAACAGAAGTTGCGATCGCCACACCTAAATAGATTTTTGTAAGAGATTTCATGAGCTTTATTTCCTGCTGAACTATGCCTCCTTTGACTGGAGATAATTGGCATAGTTCCCATGTTCCTTTAAGCCCCAAAACACTAAAAACCCTTTAGGTGAAAGGGTTTTTAGTGTTTTGGATAAATTGTCTATGATCAGAATCATGCTAATGGGTGAGAGGCATAGAAGAAACTTTTAGGACTTACGCAAAAATGACTGAAAACGCGTATTTCATCGTAGGAAGCATTCATGAATTGCCCCTACGATGCTTTCTTTTGCGTAAGTCCTAACTTCGCGTTGCGAAGTTTCTTTTATTTGTAGCTTCCTGCGATCGCCACTTCCCGTAAGTCCAAATCACAACTACGCCAAACTTGACCATCAAGAGCTGTTTGTTCGATCAGACTAGCTAGCCGCAAAGTTTTTAATGCTTGATCGCCGCCGACGGAAGGTTGCGCTTTGTCACGGACACAGGCAACAAAATGTTCTAACTCCGCATGCAGTGGCTCAATATTACTGGTATGAACTTTTTCGATGAACCCGTCTTGACGATAGAGGACTTGACCATAATCGGTTGTCCAGTTAGCGGTGGTTTGGCGATGAATTAATATTTCGTTGTTCAGGAAATCAGACTCGGTGAGGGAGTTGGTGCAGTGGGCAGTGATTTTGCGCTTTTTGCGATGGGTGACTTTGCTGGCGGTGAGGGTAGCGATTACGCCATTTTCAAAACCGATGGTGGCAGTTACATAGTCGAGATAGCTGGATTCTGGGGAGACTCGATTGCCGTGGGCTGATACACGCACGATCGCTGAAGGGACTAGCTCCAAAATCAGATCAATATCGTGAATCATCAAATCAAATACGACCGAGACATCATTTGCCCGTTGCGAATAGGGACTCATGCGATCGGCTTCGATCGCTAAAATCGTCTCATGCTTTAAAACTTTGCTGAGTTCTTGGAAGGCGGGATTAAATCTTTCAATATGACCGACTTGGAGAATGCGGTTATATTCGGCGGCAGCTTTTACTAATGATTCGGCTTCTTCGATGGTGGCTGCGATCGGTTTTTCGATTAGGACATGAACACCAGCCTTGAGGCAAGTTGTCCCCACGTCGTAATGCAATCGGGTCGGGACAGCGATGCAGACTGCATCGACTAGGGGTAATAAATCTCGGTAATCTTCAAAATAAAGTACACGGTGCTTATTGGCAGTATCACGCCCACGTTCTACACTGACATCGGAAACGCCAATTAATTCTGCGTCCTTGAGCAAGCTGAGGACTCTTGCATGATGCTGCCCCATATTACCGATACCAATGACACCAATCCTTATGGGATCGTGGAAATTCCGATTGGGGCTCATATTCCTCACACACACTCAGTAAAAACGCTCAGTTTGTCCAAAATCCTAACATGGATATAGAACGCTTTGCGCTCTAATGGCTACTAAAAAGAACCCATAGGGTTCTTTTTAGTAGGATAGATCAACCTGTATTTCTCATACCTGCGGCGATGCCATTGATTGTTAGTAGGGCTCCACGTAAAAGCTCATTTTTGGAATAGCGCGATCGCAGATCGACGGTATCGGGGCGATGTTGGCGGAGACGCTTGAGCAAAGATGCTTGGATAAATCCAAGGGGAACAATTGAGCCATTGCGTAACTGTACTGATCGCTGTAAGTCGCGATCGCTGTCAAGGATTTGTTTTTGCCCTGTAATCAATTGGATCACCTTACGAGTACGGTTAAACTCTTCGAGGATTTCCGCAAATATCAGTATAAATGCTTCTTCATAGCCTTCCTTGGTCAATTCCCGCATATAGTGATGGGCAATTTGCATATCGGTTTTGGCAAGCGTCATCTCCACACGAGAGATGGCGGTTTTAAAGAAGGGCCATTTGCTATGAAAATATTGTAATAACGATAAATGCCCATCAGGGTTTTCTTCTAGAAATTCCTCAAGGGCTGCGCCGATGCCATACCAAGAGGGTAATAAAAATCGGCTTTGAGTCCAGCTAAATACCCAAGGGATGGCTCTGAGGCTTCCGAGATCGCGCTTGCCTGCGCGACGGGCGGGACGAGAACTAATTTGCAGTTGGCTGATTTCTTCGATCGGTGTAACTTGGTGAAAAAATTCCACCAGATTGGGCTGTTCATAAATTAAATGGCGATAAACTTGGCGCGATCGCTTAGAAATTTCTTCCATCGTATCCAGCCAACAATCGAGGGTATCGGTACTACTAGGTAATAAAGCAGCTTGAATAACTGCTGTCGCGATCGTTTCTAGATTGTAAAGCGCAATTTCGGGTAAGGAATATTTAGAAGCAAGGACTTCTCCCTGCTCGGTAATTTTGATACGCCCCTCGATGCTGCGTCCAGGCTGTGCCAAGATTGCCTCATAGGTTGGACCACCACCACGACCGACAGAGCCGCCGCGTCCGTGAAACATCCGTAGATTTACTTGATATTTTTGGCAAACATCTTGCAAAGCACGTTGAGCTTTATAAATTTCCCAATTGCTGCTTAAAAACCCTGAATCTTTATTGCTATCGGAATAACCTAGCATCACCTCTTGCAGATGTTCGTGACTTTCGAGATAGACACGATAAAGAGGTAAATCAAATAAATCCGTCATAATTGACGGTGCGCTTTGTAAATCCTCGACTGTTTCAAAGAGTGGGGCAATACTGAGGGAACCTTTACCCGTAGCAGGATCATACAGTCCTGCTTCTTTAGCAAGTAGTAATACTTCGAGAATATCGCTAACACTACGATTCATACTAATTACGTAGTTGTTGCAAATGTCCACCGAAAATTCCTGTTGAACTTTTGCCACCATCCGAAATGTTTCGATGATTTCGTTGGCTTTAGCACTAAATTTCAGATTTGCAGGAATCATCGGGCGGCGAGTTTTTAACTCTTGGGTTAACCAAGTTACTTTTTCTGATTCAGGTAATTCATCATAGGATTTGGGCAAGAGTTGCAAGGATTCCGCAATTTCAGCGATCGTGTTGCTATGTTGCGTACTTTCTTGACGGATATCAAGGTGTGCTAGATGGAAACCATACACCTCAACTTGACGAATGAGATTTTCAAGAGGTTTAGGATTGAGTTTGGTTTCAATTAGACTGGCTTGAACTAGCTTTAATTCTGCTAAAAAGTCGCTAACGTTGGTATATAGCTGATGCTCTTGCCCTTTAGTAGACAATTCCATTTCCGAGGCTTGCCAACCGCTATGACGTAACTTTTGATTGCGATCGCGAGTATGTTCGAGGCGTTTTTTGACATAGGCTAATTTCAGACGATAAGGCTCTTGGCGGAACTTGATCGAATATTTTTCGTAAACTTCAGGCAGATGAATTTGGTCATCGCCAAGGGAGTCTAGTAAATCTTGGGAAACATCGCTTAGGCTTTGGGATAATGACAGTAAACGGCTGAGGCTATCTACGGACTTAATATATTTGTTTAAAACCAGATTGCGTTGATAGCAGGCGGTTTGCCATGTGACTTCGGGCGTGACATAGGGATTGCCATCGCGATCGCTGCCGACCCATGAGCCAAATTTGCAAAAGTCATAGCGCGGTAACTTTAGTTTAGGCAAAGTTACAGAAATTGCCGAGGCAATGCGATCGTAAAGGACAGGAATTGCATCAAATAAAACTTCTTCAAAATAATGCAGGGTATAGTCAGCTTCGTCTAAAACTGTGGGCTTAATTTGGTTTAGCTCATCGGTGCGCCACCAGAGACGGATTTCCTCAGCAATTTGCTCCTGTAGTGAGGCAGCTTCCCAGTTCATGGTGATCGCCTGTGATGCTGATTCATCAATACGAAACCCGATCAGTCGATCTAATTCCTTGAGCATCTTAGCGATCGTGCGTTGTTTCTCGCGAATAGTATGCCGCACAATTTCGGTGGGGTGAGCCGTAAATACGAGCTGAATATCAAGATTGTCAAGAATTTTTTGAATTTGTCTGGGTGGTACGTTTAACTTTTTTAGTTCGGGAAATAGCCAGCGAAATGTGCCGACAGGGTATTCTGCCTCACTATTGATAGGGCTAATTCGGTGAATGCTGGTTTGCTCTTGCTCATGGTCTTGCTCAACAATATTTATAAGCTGAAAAAACAAAGCAAAGGCTCGCGCTGCTGTAGTTGCTTGTTGTAGATCAAGACTTTCGACAACTTTTAAAACTTCTTCCGCAGGGTACTCGGGGGCTTGCCCCTCTGGTGAACACATCGCTCGCAGTTGTCTCAATAAATCAACCAGTTCTTGACCGCTTTCTCTTAATAGGACTGATTCCCACAAATCCTCAATGAGCTTGAGACGATATCGCAGACGAGAATTGGCGGCACGCAGATCGCTCTCTATATTGACAATCTGTACTAATGACGCTGACAGTGCTGCTGGGGAACTCATCCAACTTTCTCCAATATTTCTTTCTAGTCCAAAATTTTCCTGCTGTGCTGAAATCCTATGGCAAGAAGCAAGCATAAAATCTCTATTGTTTTCTATACCATACCAGCCCACCTATTTGTTAGTTGTAGCTTGTTTTGCTGGTAATTTACTAGAAATATGCTAGTAATTTTTTTGTTGGCATTTGCGTTCGCTTTAATTAAAAATATCTATAGTTTTGCAATATTTCTTTACAAAACATCGATAATGGATAACTGAGTGCATTAAGCCCTCTCTTGAAATAGTCAGCTAAGTAATTTAACTCATGTTTGATGTGCTAATTGTCGGTGCGGGAATGGTGGGTGCAAGTTTAGCCTGTGCGCTAGGTGATAAAAACTATGCAGCAAACCGTGATCTCAAGGTAGGAATTATTGAAAGTAATGGTAATTTCTTGCGCGGGGAATTTACTTCTGATGGTCGCGCTAGTGCGATCGCCTATGGTTCAAGCCAGATTTGGCAAAATATCGGTGTGTGGGGTGGAATGCAGCGTCGTGGAGTGACACCGATGCACGCGATCCAAGTTTCTGAGGGCGATTTGCCCTATCAGGTGCAATTGCGATGTGAAGATATGGGTCAAGATGCCCTAGGCTATATCGTCGAGAATTCGGTAACTTTGGCTTCGCTTTGGGAATTTGCGCGAGAATGTCAAAACTTAGAATTAATTTGTCCCGCCAAAATTTTAGATATTGAATATATAAGCGATCGCGATGTGATGCGCGTGAAAATCAACTCCGAGATTGGTGAGCAATACCTCGAAACTAAATTATTAGTGGGAGCCGATGGTGGGCGATCGCTAGTACGGCAATTAGCCAATATTGCGATCGATCAGCGCCTATACGAGCAAACCTGCATCGTTACCACCATTCAAGCAGAAAAGCCCCATCAAAATTTTGCCCATGAAAGATTTCAACCCAGTGGACCCTTTGCGATTTTACCCCTATCTAGCGATCGCGCCTGTATCGTCTGGACTGCCACCACTGAAGAAACGCCCCATTTGCTTGCCCTTGATGAATCTGCATTTCTTCAAGAGTTAACAAAACGCTTTGGTCATCCCCTCATAGAAAAGCTTGGCAAGATTAAGGTAATTTCCCGTGAACGAGCCAATTATGTTCCTCGTTGGATGCATAGCCAGACCTATATTCAGCCCCGTTTAGCACTAATTGGTGATGCGGCTCACACAACTCACCCGATCGCAGGTCAAGGCATGAATCTTGGCATTCGTGATGTCAATGCTTTGGCAAAGGTGTTAAAAGCTGCCCATGAAAACAAGGAAGATCTGGGGGCGATCGCGGTTTTAAAGCGCTATGAATCAAAGCGTAAATGGGATAACTTAGGCGTAATTTTGCTAACTGATATTTCTAATCGCCTCTTTTCTAACCATAACTGGTTCTTCAAAGTTTTACGCCGCTTTGGATTACTACTCCTACAAATTGCGCCTTTAAAGCGCATTTTGATGTACTTTATGATGGGATTGCATCAGGTCTGATACTTAAATTTCAAATTCATTGAGATTTCAAATTCATTGAGACTTAACTGGCTCAATGTAGCGGCTATTCGCTCGCACAAAACAGACATCTTCAATATTTTTGCCATGTACTGGCATCCAAGGTTTACCTATTTTGTCTAAGGGATTAATCAAAACTTCATCGGAGCCGCCACGATATACTTCTACATCTAACAAATCATCTTTTTGATAGGTACGCACTATGGGGCTTTGCAAACTTGCTGATCGCCGACATCTCAGATCATTAACGACAACTTTCCAGAGAGAGGCTCCAGTATCGACATTACCATTTCTGTAATAATTACCCAGTGTATCTACAATTTGAGCTTGGGCTGCGATCGGCGTTGCTAATAATAGCAACATAGAATAATTGAGAATATTAAAGAAATTATCCATACATAGCAATCCTAAATGAGTTGAGAGATGCTTCGGCTTCGCTCAGCCATCGTAACTCTATAGTTGAGCGAAGCCGAAGCCCTATTTTTCTCATAAATGATTTAGAACTACTATAGCAATCCTGAATCATTTTTGGCTTCGACTCCACTCATCCATCAGTCCAGGCTGGGTGAGTGAAGTCGAACCCTGTTTTAACTCATTTTGGATTGCTATATATGGCAGAGCTAAATCATTTACAGAGTAACAAATTTACAGAGCATTGATATCATATGAAAGTTTAAAAAAATTACCAATATTCCCTACAATCTATAAAACACGATGTAAAAACAATATGACTTCTTTTCCTTTTATTATAAAACAAGTTTTAAATACATCACCTCAATAAAAGCAAAACAAGCTAATTTGAACTCAAGGTATTCAAATTAGCTTGTTTTGCTTTTATGTACCTAATTAAAAATGACTAAAAAGGCTAAATTTACAACAAATTACTTAACCTCTTTGTCTTTTAATTGCACAATCTTCAAATCAAACAATTATCATTACTAATTAGAAATTACTATTAATAATATTTATGTATTTACAATAATATTTATGTATTTAATTTTACAAAAAAGAAGTCTTGAAACCATTATAGAACACAACACAAATTCTTAAGAAAAGCAATGTGATTAGAATGATATTATCAAAAAATCATAGGAAATAGAGAGAAGCAAAGTGATATCTGAAATAAATTCCAATTCAGAAGGAAACAGCTTCTCCGATCAATCGTTAGAAGCTGAAAAAGATAAGCAGGAATGTATTGCGATCGCAGGAATTGGCGCGTCGGCAGGGGGATTAGAAGCATTTACGCAAATATTGCGAAATTTACCAACAGATACGGAGATCGGCTTTGTACTGCTCCAGCATTTAGCACCTCTGCACGACAGTCAACTTAGCACAATTTTACAACATGCCACAGATATGCATGTGCATGAAGCCAGTGAAGGAATGCGAATCGCTCCTAATTCTGTATATGTGATTCCTCCGAATACTTTGATGACAATAGATCAAGGGGTTTTGAAGTTGGAACCTCGGCGGCGGGTGCGGGGCAAGTATATGGTAATTGATGGATTTTTTAGCTCACTGGCGGCAGATCAGGGCAACCATGCGATCGGGATAATTTTGTCGGGCAGCAATGAGGATGGCACAGCAGGTTTAGGCGTAATTAAATCTGTCGGGGGGATTACCTTTGCTCAAGACCTCTCTTCCGCCGAATTTCCGACCATGCCAATGATTGCGATCGCATCAGGATATGTAGATTCTGTGTTGTCGCCCAAAGAGATCGCCTCGGAACTAGTAAATATCAGTCAAAACAAAAGAGAAGTAGCTAATTTAGCGATCGCTAATGTAAATGATCCTGAAGAATCTGATGATGGAATTAGCTCGATTTTTACTGAAAGCAAGGAGATTATTTTAAAGCAAATCTTTATACTGTTACACAAGGCGATGGGCGTTGACTTTAGCCATTACAAGCAAGGTACGATCAAGCGACGAATTGCGCGGCGGATGGGTTTGTTGAACATCCAAAAATTAGATGAATATGCAACACAGTTGAAAGAGGATCCCCAAGAAGTCGAGAAACTGCACCATGATATTTTAATCAATGTAACCAGCTTTTTTCGCGACCCAGAATCTTTTGTCGCCTTACAGAAGTTAGTATTTACGGAGGTTTGTCAACATAAAGCGAGTGATTTGCCGATTCGAATTTGGGTGGCAGGTTGCTCAACGGGTGAAGAAGCTTATTCCATTGCAATCATTTTGCTAGAGTTTTTTGATAATCAATCTATTAGTTATCCACTTCAAATTTTTGCTACGGATATTAGCGAACCAGCGATCGAGAGGGCGCGATCGGGAATTTATAGTCATAATGAAGTGATTAATGTTTCTCCAGAAAGATTGCGGCGCTTTTTTACGCCTGTGCAGGAAGGATATCAGATTGGCAAGGCGGTAAGGGAAGTTTGTACATTTGCGCGGCAGAATTTGACTAGCGATCCTCCATTTTCTAGGCTGGATTTGATCAGTTGCCGTAATATGCTGATATATCTGGAGCCATTACTCCAAAAGAAGATCATGCCCATCTTTCACTACGCACTCAATGCCGATGGATTTTTGATGTTGGGAAGTTCTGAAGGAATTGGTAATGCTACGGATTTGTTTAATATCGCCGACAAAAAAAATCGCATTTATCAGCGTAAACTCACGCCTCCGCGCATGAGCTTTAATTTTGTCAAAAGTACTTACGTTCCAGAATCTATCAATTTGGAGAGACGCTCAGAAATGGTTGATGATATCAATTTAGAACAACTAGCAGATCAGGTAGTTTTAAATCGCTATGCTCCCGTTGGTGTAACCATTAACTTCGATCTAGAAATCTTAAAATTTCGTGGACAGACTAGTCCATTTTTGGAACCGCCCCTCGGTAAAGCTAGTTTAAATTTATTAAAAATGGCGCGTTCAGAATTAAGACTAGAGTTGCGGTCGGCGATTCACAGCGCAAAACAACAAGATATTCCGATCTCTAAAGATGGCATTAAGATGGGGCAAGGGCTGCTAGTCAAAATTGATGTGATTCCCTTACGCATTAATAGCGATCGCTTTTTTTTGGTGCTATTTAAGAGTCAACCAAATCCTGCTTTATCAAAAGAGATATTGACAAATCCCTCCACTAAGTCCCGCAAGGTGCGCCAGACAGAAGCGGAAATAGAAGTTGTTCGCCTTGCCTATGAGCTAGAAAACACTAAGGAATATTTGCGATCGATCATCGACGCTCAGGAAGTCACTAATCAAGATCTAAAAGTGGCTAGTGAAGAGTTTTTGTCTAGTAATGAGGAATTGCAAAGCGCTAATGAAGAACTAGAAACAGCTAAGGAAGAAATTCAAGCCACTAATGAGGAATTAAGCACGATTAATGATGAGTTACGCAATCGGAATCTAGAATTACATACAGTCAATAACGATCTACAAAATCTGCTGAGCAGCGTAAATATTCCGATCTTAATGCTATCGGGAGATTTACGGATCAGGAGATTTACGCCGAAAGCCGAGCAGTTATTTAATTTGATTGCCAGTGATATAGGGCGACCTTTTAGCGATATTCACACCAATATTGATGTACCGAATTTAAACGAGTTCATAACATCGGTAATGGATACCCTCATTCCCTACGAGCAGGATGTGCAGGATCGTTCAGGAAATTGGTGCAGCCTTCGCATCCGTCCCTATCGGACGACAGACAATCGCATTGATGGTGTTGTGATTGGTTTAATTGATATTAATTTGCTAAAACGGAATGCGATCGCCTTAGAAACATCGCGCAATTATGCCAACACAATCATTGAAACACTGCGCCATCCCTTAATTGTCCTTAACTTTGAACTAAGTGTAATCACCGCCAACCATGCTTTTTATGAAGCTTTTCACGCCAATGCTCTTCAAACAGAACAGCAATCAATTTTTGAACTAGGAAATAAAGATTGGGATACGCCTAAAATGCGATCGCTACTCAATGAAATTTTACTGATGGATATCTCAGTTCAAGATTATGAAGTGACTCAAAATTTTGCTCATATAGGAACGCGCACAATGCTACTCAATGCCTGTCAGATCGAGCAAAGTGATACGGGCAAAATGATTTTGATCGCGATCGAAGACATCACTGAAAGGAAACATCAAAAACAGCAACTAATCACAAAAAACAGAGAATTATCCGAAGCAATAACTATCGCAGAATCAGCTAGTCTTGCGAAAAGTAATTTTTTGGGAAATATGAGCCACGAATTACGCACTCCGCTCAATGCAATTATGGGCTTTGCTCAAATTTTACAAGATAGTTCTAATCTAGCTCCTGAATTACAGCAATATACAGACATCATTTATCAATCTGGCAATTACCTTCTATCCTTAATTCAAGATCTGCTAGACATTTCCAGAATTGAAGCTAATAAAATCGAAATCGAACCAAATTTATTATCTTTAGCCAATTTTCTGCAAATAACTATAGATATGGTTTCCACACAATTTGCTAGCAAAAATCTGACTTTAGTAACCCAGTTTGCTCTCGACCTGCCTGAAAATATCTATGCCGATGAGAAATGCTTGAGACAAGTTTTGCTAAATCTGCTCGGCAATGCGATCAAATTTACTGCTGCTGGCGAAATTACTTTTGCCTTGTCCAAAATCCCATCAACTAATCCATCAGGTCATGTCCATGAGTTAGTTCACTTTGCGATCGTAGATAAAGGCGAAGGTATTGCAGCTCATGACTTGGAGAAGATATTTTTACCATTTGAACAAATTACGAATAATAAAATCCACACCCAAGGTGCAGGTTTAGGGCTAGCGATTAGTCAAAGTCTAGTCAAAAAAATGGGCGGTGAAATTAGCGTTACGAGTGCGATCAGGGTAGGTAGTACCTTTAGCTTTGCCCTAGACTTGAGCGACTCACAGTAAAATAAGCATCAGATTTATGTGGTGCGGCTTCGCCGCACCACATAGCCCCCAAAGAGATCGGAAATCATGGATTATAAAGGGAATAAATCTTTTTTGCCAAGCAAAAATTGTCTGGTTTGCGGCAAGCCTTTCTCATGGCGCAAAAAATGGGAAAAGTGCTGGGATGAAGTGAAATATTGCAGTGATCGCTGTCGTAGTCAAAAATAAAAACCAATCACTTATAGCGCGGCTCCGCCGCGCTACAAAAATGAATGAAGTTAGTGCTTCGCGCTATCTTCATTCATTTGGTATAAAGGATTAATGATCACGACCTACACACAACATGAAAAAGCCAAGGCTTGGCTCAACTCCTATCGCGGTAAACGCCCAGTATTTGCTTGTGTATTAGGTTTCACAGCCACAGGACTGATCCCCAACATCTCCGCCGCAGGCGCAACCCCTGAAGATCGGAAATATACAGCGATCGCCGATGCCGAATTTCTCGCCACAGGCAAAAACATAAGCTTTCCTTTGCCACCCCTCATCGCAGGTGCTTCCCCCGTCTTAATTGCTCGCGCCGTCGTTGCTGCCCAAGATTTACCACTTTTTATATTTAATGCGGGCTTAGCGATCGCACCGACAAAGGAGACTCACGCGATCGCTCTTGATGGTCTACCCGCTCAATGCGTGAGCACAGGGCAAGCTCTGCCCCTTGACACGGTATTACAACTATTTGTACAGGGGTTGGTGTGGGGCGAGAAATTAGCACAATCGGGAGCCTATGTAATCTTGAGTGAATGTGTAGTTGGTGGTACGACTACGGCTCTTGCGGTGCTAACAGCTTTAGGGATTGATGCGAAGGATAGGGTCAATAGCTCCCATCCCACCTGCAACCATGAGCAAAAATGGGAAATTGTGCAATCAGGATTGCAACACCTCACACCAAAAGCAACTCCCTTAGAAATTGTGGCAGCATTGGGAGATCCCATGCAAATTGCCGTCGCAGGCATGGCGATCGCCGCTAGTCAGAATGCAGGGGTCTTGCTGGCTGGTGGTACGCAAATGTTAGCGGTCTATGCCCTAGCCAGAGCGATCGCCGCCTCCCAAAATCTTGTATGGAACCCTGATGCGATCACGATCGGCACAACCCGATGGGTTGCGGAAGATCCTACAGGCAATACCATCGATCTAGCCCTAGCTGTGGGCGATGTGCCACTATTAGCAACCCAACTAAGTTTTGCCAAGTCCCAATTTTCTCAGCTTCGCGCCTATGAGCAGGGTTTTGTCAAAGAAGGTGTGGGTGCTGGTGGTGCGGCGATCGCTGCCTATCTCTATCAAAATTGGACAGAGGAAAAGTTATTAAAAGCGATCGAAAGCTTATTTGGTATTGTGCTTAAGTAGCTGGACATAATTAAAAACCTTTAGCCTGAATCATCATTGTAATGATGTCTTGCATTTCATACTTAGCTTGCCATCCTAGATTTTTTTTAGCTTTTTGTGGATTGCCGCAGCTTTTCATGATTTCAGAAGGTCGAAAGAGTCTTTGATCGCTTACTAAGTGATCGCTAGGATCAATGCCAAAATAAGCGAATCCCGTTTCCACAAATTCCTGAAGACTCTTACTTTTTCCTGTTGCTATCACATAGTCATCTGGTTCTAGTTGCTGAAGCATGAGATACATTGCTTCAACATAATCATCCGCCCATCCCCAATCTCTTTGAATATTAGTATTACCTAATATTAATTTCTCAGGGCTACCTTCGGCTATTCGACAGATTGCAGAAATGATTTTCTGTGTAACAAATCTTTCTGGTCTTAGGGGAGAATCATGATTAAATAAAATTCCTGAACAAGCAAAAATATTATAAGATTCGCGATAATTTGCCACCTCCCAAAACGATGCTGATTTAGCTACTGCATAGGGACTTCTCGGACGAAATGGTGTTAATTCATCAGCAGGAGAGTCGCTAGTATCACCAAAACATTCACTAGAACCAGCGTTATAAAATCTAATCGGGGCTTTAGTAAAACGAATTGCTTCTAATAGATTCAAAGTACCTGTAGCAATACTTTCTAGAGTTTCTACAGGTTGAGCAAATGACAGTCCTACTGAGGTTTGTCCAGCCAAATTATAAATTTCATCTGGTTCAGTTTTAATTAATACTTGTAAAACACTACGAAAATCGTTGAGCGCCATTGACTCTAGCTGCACTTTATCTCTAATTCCGAGAGTCTTTAAATTAAGAAAAGATGAAGCTTCAGCATCTCTAGAAGTACCATATACAGTATGTCCCTTTTTTAATAATAATGAAGCCAAATATGCACCATCTTGACCTGATACACCACAGATGAGTGATTTTTTCATAGAACTATTCAATATTTAATCATTAGACAAATTTAATCATATGAATTCCAAAATAACTTTTATCAGAGCAAAAAATAAATCTTTAGGTGAAGGGCTTCATGAGTTTTGGGAATACCGTGAATTGCTATATAGCAAATTTCAGTCTAGTGAGGTACAGTAGCAGGAATGAGTAAACCAAGAGAGAAAATCTGAACTAGAAAGACTATTAAAAGCATCTTCAAGAGAATTGAGCAAATCAGGATAATTTCTTGCACCAATAGACCGCAAAA
>CALRWX020000048.1:0-30016 GCA_943371975.1 Pseudanabaena sp. UWO311
TTTTCGCTGTGATATTTTGCCTTCTTCAGAAAGCTTGATTATTTTTTCTCGCAAGTCTATTGAATATGCTCTCATGCTGATTTATATCTGAAAAACTTTCTCTCTTCTCTTTTATACTGTACCTCACTAGTCTGGAATTTGCTATATAGAATATCCAAATTAACTGTATATCACCTAGAGCATTTAAATATTTCTTAAGTTTAAAGATAGTAAATGCCTTATGTTAAACATCTTTCTTGGAATAGATATACTTTAATTTGATGAGTTATTCAAGACAAAGCTATGATTAGTCATGCAACAAAACTTCTCTGCAACCCTACTGGAATTATTTACTTATGTAGATCGCCTCAGTAAATCTCCAACACTAAATCAGCAAGATAAAGATAATTTACAAAACATAAAGTTTTTAGCAAAAAAACTGGGTAAACACTTTGATAATTCGGAAAGAGAAATATCTAATCTCAAACAAAGTCTCCAACAGATCGAGCCATCATATGTAGGTTCACGCACTGAAAATGAAATAGAAACCTTGCTTGCTTTAATATTTGCAAGGCTCCGACAATCTATAAATATAGAAGAACTGCTAGAAACGGTCGTCCTTGAGATTTATCAGTTATTACAAATCGATCATGTAATGATCTATAAATTAAATAATCTGAACAATCAATCTAAAGAATCAGATAATTTATTGGTTGAATATGAGATTCTGACTGATCCCACCCGATCGCTCATGGGGCAGAGACTTCCAGCAATTTATACCAATGAACAATGGCTTGACAAATATCAAACCTGCATCAGTCAAGTTATTCAGGATGTTGATATCGATCCTCAAATTACAGAATCTCTCTCGCCTTTAGGCGTGCAATCAGCGATCGCGGTAGCAATTCCTAATGGGAAAAAAACTTGGGGTTTGTTAATAGTGCATCAATATGATATCCCACGCGATTGGCAAAACTGGGAAGTAGATTTACTGGAAAAGTTAGGGACACAACTAGCAATTTTTATTCATCAATTGCAATTACTTGTAAAGTCGGACTCTATTAGAGCTGAAAGAGATCTCATTATTGCAAGATTACACTATAGTCAACTGCATGATTCACTGACAGGACTCCCTAATCGCAATTTATTTATTGAGTCTTTAGATCTTGCCTTTAAAGACTCACAAATCATACCCAACTGTAATTTTGCAATTCTTTTTGTCGATTGCGATCGCTTTAAATCCATCAATGATAATTTTGGGATGATTACTGGCGACCAACTATTAAAAGAAATTAGTCAACGACTCAATGTCTATCATACAAGCAATATAACTATCGCAAGAATTGATAGTGATGAGTTTGCAATTCTTGTAAAACAAGTTCAAGGTATTAATGGGCAAGAATTTGTTGTCAAACTAACACAAGACATCTTAGAAAATATTAAACAACCATTTCTAATTTATAATCATCAGATTTTTACATCCGTTAGTATTGGTGTTGCCATTAGCGATACTGATTATCTCTACGCTAATGAAGTGTTACGTGATGCAAATATTGCTATGCATCAATCCCGCAAACTCGGAAGGGGCAAATATGCCCTATTTAGCAATGAAATGAATCAAGGGACAAAAGTTCGTTGGCAGTTAGAGAATGACTTGCGACATGCCCTTGAGCGAGATGAGTTTCATATAGTCTATCAACCAATTATTTCGCTACATCAACATCAACTAACGGGATTTGAGGTGCTGTTGCGTTGGGTCAATCCTTTTCAAGGATTAATTTCCCCTCAAGAATTTCTAAAAATTCTAGAGGAAACAGGAGATATTATTTCGATTGGATATTGGGTATTAGAACAAGCTTGTAGTCAATTGCTTCAATGGCAGCAAGAATTTCCTGATCTTCGGTCATTAACCTTAAGCATTAACGTTTCTACCTTACAGGTTATACAGACAGATTTTGTGGAACGAGTTCAGGAAATAATTTTAGAGAAACAAATTCCACCTAATTTAATAAAATTGGAAATTACCGAGTCATTTCTAATGGAAAACATTGAGATATCTGCTCAAAAACTAGAACGACTACGAGAAGTGGGATTTCAGGTTTATATTGATGATTTCGGTACTGGCTTTTCTTCCTTTCGTTATCTCAAAAGCTTGCCGATTGATGTTTTAAAAATTGATCGCAGCTTTACAAGTAAAGTTGCTACTGATGTAAAAAGCCAAAGAATTATTCAGTCAATTTTACGCTTAGCCAATAGTCTTGGTATGGGCATCGTAATTGAAGGAATTGAAACACCTGAAGAGTTAGATTATTTTGAAAGCATAGGGGGCATTAGCATTGACGTACAGGGGTATTTCATTTCGCATCCCCTAGACACTGAAAAAGCGACTCAGTGGATTCAGAAAACACTATAAACAACAAATAAGGTACTCTATGAGTACCTTATTTGTTATAACTCCCCAGGCGGGATTCGAACCTGCGACCGATCGGTTAACAGCCGATTGCTCTACCACTGAGCTACTGAGGAATGTAGCTGTATTGCTGTGTCATTGACTTCAGTGTCATTGACTTCAGCGTTACTAACTATAGCGTATAAGTGTGCCAATAGTGCAACCCTTTTTTAATTTTTTTCAAAAACCTGTTAATTTCTTGAATCAATCGATAATAACAATTGCTGGCAACACTTTTGACTTGTTTATTTTTTGCGCGTTGAACTTAGAGCAATGATCATTGAGCCAAATACAACTGTGATCGCACCTAAATAACCCAACCAGCTTAGAGGTGTAGGCTGTAGTAAATAGGGGAAAAAAGCTGGCAAAATTGCCGATACAAATAAGGTTACTAAAGGCGCGAGGGTGATAATCGCACTGACTCGTGAAGCTTCCCAATGTTCAAGGGCTGCTGCAAATGCGCCATAGGCCACCAAAGTATTCAAAGCACAAAATATTAGAGCTACCATCGTTACTGTTGATAGGGTCAGTAATTTTGCAGGATGTGCCATTGGTGCAAACAAAGTCGCAGCACTGATATACAAACATAACAACACTGAGGTTGAAGGTAGATGAAGTAAGAGTTGCTTTTGAGCAAGTCCATAAAATGCCCAGACGATCGCGCCTAGTACTAGCAAAAAATTGCCCCATATATAGATGTCAAGGCTAGTAATTAGTAATCGCACCTGATCATGGGAAAACGTTAGTAACCCAGCAATGAGCATTGCTACACCACCCCATTGCTTGTAGTTATATTTCTCCTTAAAAATGACTAATGAAGCCATTCCCATCATCACGGGAGCGATTTGGGTGATCACTTGAGCATTATTGGCTGAAGTTTTGCCCAGACCAATTAAAAACAAAATATAGTTCAGCGATAGTCCCCCCACCGCTACTAAAAAAACTGGCAATGAAATTTTACGTAACTGTTGCAATGTAGGTAATTGCTGGCGGAATGCTAGATAAATACCTAGTAAGATTCCCGAAATTGTGAAACGAAACCAAGTAACTGTGAAGGGATCTAGTTCTTGGAGGACGATTTTGAGTGCGATCGCTAGAAATCCCCAAAGTAAAACCGTAAGCAGTGATAGCGCTAGACCTAAACGCGATCGTCCAGAGACCTGATGTAGAGGCATTAAATTTTTGTATTTATAAATAAATAAAGAAGAGACACTTCGCGTCCCTTCTTTATTTTATGAAAACATTTCAACGCTAGAGGAAAAAATTGGTTCAACATGAATGGCGGTAACACGCTTAGGACGAACTAGCAAAATCTCATTTAGGTCAGCTCTTACAGGAATGGGTAAGAGATCATCTTCATTAGCCTTTGCTTTAAACTGCGATGCATACCAAGTTTTTACTTCTTCGATGGTCGTAAACTTGGTTGTGACTTCTTGTCCGCCTTCTAGTTTTAAATGAACGATGTATTCATTAGGCTTTCTGGGTTCTCTCGCCATCTCGCTCTACTCCATCTAAATTTCATGTAATCATGCTGAATTATATAGCGTTTTTCACTCTATTGAAGTACTGGCTTGTGTTCATGCAAGCTTCAACACAAGCCTTTGATCTTACGCACCCAAAAACGCTACATAGCAAATGATCGTAGGGACAATTGATAATATTAACTGTAGCCAAACCGAAATATAGTTGCAGCACTTCGTGCCGCAACTATATTTCGGGATTTAGGGCTTCTATGACTGTTTGTATACTCAACCAAGGAATCTCGAGTGAAAATTCATAAGTGGGCGATCGCCATATTATTGTGGGGTTTCCTCTTTAGGGCTACGTCCGCTATATTTCTCAATACAGGCTTTGATGAAGCTTATTACTATCTATATACGCAAAATCTTAACTGGAGTTATTTTGATCATCCACCCTTAGTCGCCTTGACTACTGGGATTGGGGTTTGGCTCACAGGGGCAGTTACCCCCTTCACGATTCGGATTGGTGGCATTGTATTGTATACAGGAACGTTGATTTTTGCTTATCTTGCGAGCAGAAAGCTGTTTGGTGAACGCACTGGCACGATGACGCTTGCCATTTTGACGGCTATTCCGATTTTTCAGGTTGCTTTTGGTATTCTTACGTTGCCAGACAATCCTTTAATGTTTTTCTGGTCAGCTTGTTTATATGTTGCTGCTAGTGAATTTTTCCCTTCAGGTGATATTTATAACACTCGTCCCTATAAACCGACCTATCGACTAGCAGTTATAGGCTTATTAGTAGGATTGGCATTTTTAGGGAAATATCATGGAGTCATACTAGGTGGAGGGCTGGTGCTATTTTGCTTGCTAAGTCGTCGCCATCGCACTGCATTATTCTCAGTCTGGACA
Organism: Pseudanabaena sp. UWO311; assembly: GCA_943371975.1. GTDB lineage: Bacteria > Cyanobacteriota > Cyanobacteriia > Pseudanabaenales > Pseudanabaenaceae > Pseudanabaena. The sequence goes on from CALRWX020000048.1 coordinate 4,801, forward strand.
TTAGCAGCGATCGCTTTATTTGCGATTACAATTTCGCCAGTTCTATTTTGGAACTCGCAACATGAATGGGCTTCTTTTCGTTTTCAGAGTCGTCGAGCCGTCCCATCGCAAAGTTATAACTTTGAACAATTACTGGTAACCGTTTTAGTAGCTCTTGGCTATCTATTTCCTACTTTTGGTGTTCCAATTTGGTGGACTAGTTTCCGTACCCTTGGTGAATTATTACAGGCTGGGAGTCGAAAACTTAAAGCTAGTGAGGATACAGGCGCAGAACTAGAACTAAATCAAGCTGCGATCGCAGAGAATTTACTTTACGAAAAGAGATTAATGATTCTCTGCGTATCGATGCCTATTTTCTTTGGATTCACCTTTATGGGTGGATTTATTCAAATTCTTCCATCATGGCATATGCCCGGATTCTTCGGTGCAACTTTGTTATTGGGAGAACGAGTAGCTGAGGTGCAGTTAAAACGCCCCAAATTTATCCGTAACTGGCTCTGGGGATCAGGTATAGCAATTTTATCCCTAGTATTAATTGGGTTGCTTCATGTAAGTGTAGGGCTAGTTCAAAAAGGTGGTAATGCGGCGATCGCAGGAGGATTTTGGGAGGCAAAGGATGATCCTTCAACGCAACTAATCGATATTGTGCAGTTACGACAAGCCTTTGTCGATTACCCCGCACTTAAAGCAGAATTACAAAAAGCAGACTTTGTATTTAGTAATAACTTTTTTGTATCGGGACAGGTCGGCATGGCGATCGAGCCATTAGGTAAAAAAGTTACTTGTTTTGACGAGGATTTACGGGGCTTTGCCTATTGGAATAAAGCCCAAGATTTTATTGGTAAGACTTCGCTTTTCATTACTTCTGAACAATTTAGCAAAGATGAGAAATCCTCGAATTCACTAGATAAATATAAAGATTATTTTCAATCTCTAGAAAAAATTGCGGATATACCCATTAAACGTGGTGGTCAAATAGTACAGGTTTTCCCAGTCTATCGAGCTTCACCAATGTTAAAGCCCTATCCTCGTCCTTACGGTTAAACAAAAGAATGGCGCTTAGCGCCATTCTTTTGTTTTTAGGAACCTAAATATTTTTCCAAAGCTGATTCAACAATATCCTTCATCGAAGCACCACGATCCTCCACAGCATTTTTTAATAATTCATAGGATTTGGTCGAAAGGGTGACACGATGGCGAACATCTTTGCGTTTTCCTTTGGTTGTATCAACTTCAGACACGTAGGTTTCCGCAAACTTACGGAGATCTTCGATGCCCTTGCGATCGCTAAAATCACCAAAGCTCTCACCATCTAGGCGATCCTGTTTGAAGTAGAAAAATAGCGGTTCTAATCCCTTCTCTAAATTATTGATATGCAAGCGCTGAACATAGGGCTGAGCCAAACGGGTCGAGTCAAAATTACCACCGAGCCACACTTGATATTCATCCACAGCGCTACCGACAAAGGCAAGTTCCGCCATATAGGGACGGGCGCAACCATTAGGACAGCCTGTAATTCTAGTGACAAAGGTTTCATTCTCTAAACCTAAACTCACCAACAATTTGCGAATCCTTGACAAGATATCGGGTAAAGCACGTTCCGATTCAGCGATCGCTAAGCCACAGGTGGGAAAAGCAGGACAGGCGATCGAATAACGCACTAGAGTATCGATTTGATCTGGCGAAGGAACGTGATGGCGATCCAAGATTTTCTGAATCTCTTCCTTCTCATCGGCAGCAATTTCCGTAATCAATAAATTTTGATTAGGAGTCAACACAAAATCATGATGGAACTTCTCGCTGATTTCTCGCAGCGCCGCTTTTAGTTGTAAACCTTCACGATCTAATACCCTTCCATTCTCAATAGTAACACCGACAAAATATTTGCCATCCCCCTGTTCATGCCAGCCGAGATAATCTTGATATTTAAAAGGTGGTAAATCACGAGCCGCCTCAAGTTTGCTGGGATAGTAATCTAATAGAACTTCCTTAAATTTTTCTACACCCCACTCTTCCAAGATATATTTGAATCGAGAATGACGACGATTGAGGCGATCGCCATAGTCACGTTGCAAAGCAACAATCGCTTTAATCAGATCGTAAACCTTAGCAACGGGTACAAAACCAATAGAATCAGCAAGGCGTACAATCGTCGCATCGTTATTATGGGCACGTCCTAACCCCCCCCCAACATAGACATTAAAGCCCTGTAATTGATTTTGCTCATCAGTGATCACCACCAAAGCCAAATCATTGGTATAAAGATCGACAGAATTATCACCTGCAACGGCGATCGCAATTTTAAACTTGCGAGGCAAATACTGAGTCCCATAAATTGGCTCAACATCACTAATATTTAGCTTTGCCTTGCCTTCCCCTTGACGCTTTCTTGCTTCCGTCACCTCGGGTGCTTCTGATGCAGTCACCGCCACTTCACCATCTAGCCAAATATCATAGTAGGCTCCCGCTTGAGGCGCTAGCAAGTCGGCAATCTTGACCGCATATTCCCGCGCATAGTCATATTCGGGTCTATTTTTAAAGGGAGCAGCAGGAGCCAACACATTACGATTAATGTCTCCACAAGCGCCCACGGTCGACCCCAGATTTTTAGTGATATCGACAATCACCGCCTTGAGATTTTCCTTCAGAACGCCGTGAAGCTGAAAACCTTGTCTGGTAGTAGCTCTTAACGTGTGATTGCCATAGCGATCGCTGAGTTTATCCAAAGCTAAATATAACTGCCAAGGAATCAATCCCCCTGGACTACGGGTTCGCAACATCATGCTGTATTGCGCGTCTTCACCCTTTTCCTTTGACTTTTCTAAATCCCGATCCTTTTGCTGATAGGAACCATGAAATTTCAGAATCTGCGTACCATCTTGACTGAAAAATGGGTTGCCATCATTTAATTCGCTGTCGATGGGACCTCGTAAAAAATTACTTTTTTGCTTGAGGTTTTCAACCTTAGACACTTTTACAGGATTAAGCAGATTGTTTGTCATGGCTCAGCAGGGATTTTTATATTTCTAATTTCTTTGCCCCACCATTATATGTCGATCATCCTATCGGAATTACGATGATGTTTACAAAAAGAAAAACAAAAGGCGATCGCCTTTTGCTTTGTTAGCACCAAAAAGAGAGTTGAGACGCGAAGCGGCGCAACTCTCTTTTTGGTTTTGGGATAAAAACTATTCGCTTTCTTTTACAAAACCAGAATATGCTTCCATACCATGCTCGGAAATGTCCAAACCTTTGAACTCTTCTTCAGGTTCAACCCGAATACCACCTGAAACTAGGGAAATTACATACCAAGCAATAAAGCTAAAAACAACGACAAATCCACCAACTGACGCAATACCAATTAATTGTGGAATAAGTTGCTCGAAACCACCACCAAAGAACAGCCCAGCCTTCGGACCAGCACCTGCTTGTAGTATATAACCGCCTCCAATGTCAGTTTTTTGACCAACTGCAAATAGACCAACGGCAATAGTACCCCAAATACCACCAATTAGATGAACTGAGGTAGCTCCGACAGGATCGTCAATTTTTAGGTTGTCGAAGAAGCCAACAGCGAATACAACAATTGTGCCGCCGATCGCGCCAATGATTAAGGCACTAGGCAAAGTGATCCAAGCGCAAGCCGCAGTCACGGATACTAGTCCCGCCAAGATACCGTTAACAATCATCGACAAGTCAGGTTTACCAAGGTATAGCCAAGCCACAATTGTTGCCGCAATACCACCTGCGGAAGCACCCATATTCGTTGTTAAGGCAATATGCGCGATCAAACGACCATCAGCCGCCATTGTTGAACCAGGGTTAAACCCGAACCATCCTAACCAAAGGATCAAACAACCTAAAGTTGCAAGTCCCATATTGTGTCCAGGAATAGCTCGATTTTTGCCATCTTCACCATATCTGCCAGAACGTGCGCCAAGTAATGCTGCACCGACCAAAGCTGCCCAGCCGCCAGCAGAGTGAACAACAGTAGAACCAGCAAAATCATAGAAACCAGCTTTTGATAACCAGCCACCGCCCCAAATCCAGTGACCTGCGATCGGGTATGCTATCGCAACTAGAACAAAACTGAAAATCAAGAATGCAACGAATTTGATGCGCTCAGCAACTGCGCCTGAAACGATTGTTGCTGCGGTTGCCGCAAAGACCAACTGGAATAAAAATTTAGCCTCTAGTGGCACACCCGTCCAGTTAAGTCCAGGGAAGTCACCTTTATAAGCATCAAGAGTTGCAGGACTGTTATCCGCGCCACTTAGAAAGAATCCTTTCAATCCGATAAAAGCATTCCCACCATCATCGCCATACATGAAGCCAAACCCGACTATCCAGTAAGCAATGGTAGCGATCGCAAATACGATTAAGTTTTTGGTAAGAATGTTAACCGCATTTTTACGGCGGCAAAAGCCTGACTCAACTAAAGCAAAACCTGCGTTCATAAAAAACACAAGAAAAGCAGCAATTACGACCCAAAGTGTATCTAACCCAACCTTGAGGGCAGTAACATTTTCCTGAACCTTATCAGCAGTAAGTGGTGCAGGGGTAGGGGTAGCAGTTTGAGCAGTGGCTGCATACACCCAAAAAACTCCAATTATCACCGCTAGAGGGATACAAGCAGTCCAATTAACTGAACTCTGGAGTCTCCTCTTTTGATTTGATTTATAGACCAACACCTTCAATTTCTCCTCTGTTAGTTAACATATGCGTGCGATTGAAAAGATTAATTACATTCATAGCAACAGATTGAAGATCTCAGATTTGTATAAAATATTACTTCACAGGTTAGATAACCAACGAAATAATCCAATAATAATCATAGGAAATAAAATTTTCTGCAATTGCTTCTATGTGTTTGTATAAAAGTAGTTAAGCAAAAAATAGGGTAGTGATAAACACTACCCTATTTTTGAGAGCCTATTTTTAAGAGATTAGATCTTATCTGAAAGTTTTTTAACTTTATCCTTCAGAAGAGGTTGAGCTAGTGAATACACCAGAACCAAAGTCACTACCGTAACCTTCTTCACCGTGAATAGGTAAGTCAATTCCTTGCTCTTCAACCGATTTAGGAACTCTCAAGTCCATAAACAGCTTAAGAATGAAAAGAATGATAAATGTAGCGATCGCTGCAAATACATAGGTAAAAGCAACACCAAGGAACTGTATCCAAATTTGACCAGCATTACCATCTAACAAGCCGAGGTTAATTACTTCACCTTTAGCATCCTTCAGTTGATTAACAGCTTTAGTTGCAAATACACCAGTCAATAAAGCTCCCACAGTTCCACCGACACCATGCACAGAGAAGGTGTCGAGGGAGTCATCAAACTTGAACTTAGCACGTAAGCTCACAGCGATAAAGCAAAATACAGCCGTGATCGAGCCAATCAAAATTGCGCCAATAGGAGTTACAAAACCAGCAGCAGGCGTAATGCCAACCAGTCCAGCTAGAAATCCGCTAGCAATACCAACGGCTGTTGGCTTACCACGAAGCACCCATTCAACTATTAGCCAAGTCAATCCACCAGACGAAGTGGAAACAGTAGTAGCCACAAAAGCGACTGCCGCTACAGGCCCTGCTGCAAGAGCGCTACCTGCATTAAAGCCAAACCAACCAAACCAAAGTAAACCAATTCCTAATAAAACGTAAGGCACATTATGAGGAGTGTGGGGTCTAGTTGCGAAATCTTTACGAGAGCCAACAACCAAAACGGCTACAACAGCAGCAACACCTGAGCTAATGTGTACAACTGTTCCGCCAGCAAAGTCTAAAGCTCCAATTTCCCCTAAGAATCCACGTCCCCATACCATGTGAGCGAGAGGAGAGTAAACAAAGGTTGACCAGAGCAGAATAAACCAGAAATAAGCCTTGAAGCTCATCCGTTCGACGATCGCACCTGAAATCAAAGCAGGTGTAATAATCGCGAACATCATTTGATAAACCATGAACACTGCATGGGGAATCGTTCCTGCGTAACCAACGGGATCAGGAGCGTCAAACTTGACTCCATTGAGAAATGTCCAATCAAGTCCACCGATAAATCTTTCTAGACCCTGACCAAAAGTACCCTTAGCTACATCAGCAGTTACATCAAACGCTAAGCTATATCCCCACAGTACCCAAGTCACACCAACAACAGCCATGAGCAATAAGCTCATCATCATTGTGTTCAGTACATTCCGAGTTCGCACTAATCCACCATAGAAAAATGCTAACCCAGGGGTCATAAGCAACACAAGAGCCGCCGCTATTAGCATGAAGGCTGTATCGCCTGAATTAATTGGCGAAGCAGGTTCTAGGAGCTTATCAAGCGCAGCCTTTTGGTCTTTAGTTAGACTTACAGGCTCAACAGGTGCTGCTGCAGGCGCAGGTGCAGCACTGACTGTTGGGCTAGCCGTTGCCGAAGGAGAAGTGGTTGCCTGCGCCCAAGTCTGACCTGTAAAAGGAAAACTCACTAACCACAAGACTAGCAACGCACTCAGTAGAAATTTTTTGATCACAGACTCAATCCTTTCACAAAGTTTTTTTGGTCATCTAAAACAATAAATCGACATGGGTTAAGTAAGCATCATTCCGGATAGCGTTGAAATAACTAAAGCCCTAAGAACTGTTGATGCTTATCTAGTGATTTGTATAGATGCTATACAAATCACTAGATAATTATTTCATCAATTTATATGACATCAAATTGTATTGGGAGCTACATTCACAACTTAGAAGGTCAAAATATGTATAATTTCTGCTTAAAATATCCAGAAACCGAAATCCACAGAAGAGACAACCTAAGCATCAATTTTTGTGCCTTTTGCTAATTTGATCACACGCTGAAAAACTCCTGTGCTACAGTTGACTTACTTTCGAAATCTCTTATTTCTCACTCAAATCACCTTTCAGGAAATTGACATGGCAAAAGGCGGACTTGTACTTGGTACAACAGCAGCATTAGCGGCGGCTGTCGCAGTTGTTGGTTTTCAGCTAGCAAATCCTAGTATCGCCGCATTTCGGGATAGCCCGAAAGAAATCGTTGACGAAGCTTGGCAGCTGATCAATCGGGAATATGTTGATGGCTCCTTTAACAAAGTAGATTGGCGCCAAGTAAGGAGACAATATATTGAAAATCGTGATTATTCATCCAAAGCGGAAGGCTATCGCTCAGTTCGAGAAATGCTCAAATTGCTTGATGATCCCTATACTCGATTTATGGACCCTGAGCAATTTAAGAGTATGCAGATTGATACTTCGGGGGAACTCACAGGAGTCGGTATTCAACTCGGCATGGATGATGCAACTAAACAATTAACCGTTGTTGCGCCAATCGAAGATTCACCCGCCGCTCGTGCTGGGGTTCTGACTAAGGACATAATTACTGCGATCGCCGATAAGTCCACTGATGGTATGGACATTAATCAAGCTGTAGCTCTAATTCGTGGTCCCTCTGGCACGAAAGTTAAGTTGGGTATTAAACGGGGCGATCGCCAATTTGATGTTGAACTAGAGCGTGCCAAGATTGAAATTCATCCAGTCAAAGCTGAGCTACGTGATACCAACATTGGTAAAGTCGGCTATATTAGCCTACGCCAGTTTAACGCTAATGCTGCGAGCGATATGCGTAAGGCGATCCAAGATCATGTCGGTAAGGGTGTTGTTGGATTTGTCCTAGATCTACGTTCTAATCCTGGTGGACTGCTATATTCCAGCGCTGAAATTGCTAGAATGTGGCTCGATAATGCCACCATTGTCTCGACAATTGATCGCAAGGGTGAAAACGAGCGTCTCACTGCAAATCGACAAGCTCTAACCAATAAGCCGCTTGTGGTTCTGGTTGATGGTGGATCGGCTAGTGCCAGCGAAATTTTATCTGGTGCTTTGCAAGACAACAAACGTGCGGTTATTGTCGGAACCAAAACCTTTGGTAAAGGCTTAGTTCAGTCGGTACATTCCTTGAGTGATGGCTCGGGTATGGCGGTGACGATCGCTAAGTACTACACCCCTAACGGGCGCGATATCAATCACATGGGTATTGTTCCTGATCGTGTAGTTGAGTTAACGAAAGAAGATCTCGAAAAGCTCAATAAAAATCGCGATTTAGTTGGTACTATCTCTGACCCACAATTTGCGAAAGCGATCGATATTCTATCTGGAGAGCTAAAAAATGTAAGCTCACGTTAAGAACATCCCAAACAATAAAGGCGGACTAAGTCCGCCTTTATTGTCTTAAGAGTTAACACGGGTTACAACGGCTTCCATTGTACTTTCTAAATTTTGTCCTGCGATAATGCCGCCCACTAAAGAATAAATACTATTATCGCGGCGATAAAGTGTTTGAAAACCTGTTCGCATTTTCCTATCACCCATCACCCAGTATCGTTGAGTAATTGAGTCTGGTCCGATTATTCCCTCCCCTTCTACTTTTCCAAGAGAGCTGTCATCAACCACATAGGTAAATCGGCGTTCATCAGAATCAATTCTCCCTTTATACGCCATTGTCAATTCTTCGCGATCGCTATTCGGAAAAGACAACTTTGTGACCATCGTAAACCAAAAATTATCCCTAGACCAACCCACTAATGTTCTACCCTTCACTTCAATAGGCATAGAGTTCCTTTCTATCCAGTTGCCTTCGAGAGTCCATTTGCCAGGTTGAACCAAAAAGGTATGCGCCACAGTGTTTATCAGTTTAATTTACTGCTTATTATATAGCCCGTTAGTAATTATTCAGTACAAAAGTTAGCAAGTAGAAGCAGCAAGAAAACTTCACATTAACTAACCAACCCTGATCGCAAAGCCACAACTGCCGCCTGTACGCGATCATCCACTGATAGCTTGTTCATAATACCCCGTACATGGGTCTTAATAGTATTAGGACTGAGGTAGAGTTGTTTGGCAATTTCAGGATTACTTTTCCCTTCAACGATTAATCTTAGTACTTCTAATTCCCTTTGCGATAAATGAGAAGTGTTCTCAGGGTGGATCGGGGGCTTGAGATGATCCATCACTTTGCGAGCAATTTGAGGATCGAGATAGGTAGCGCCATCTTTGGCAGCAGCGAAAGCAGCTAAAAGGCTCTCCGTATTTGTACCTTTGACACAATAGGCATCTGCACCGCTCGAAAGTGCGGCAATAATTTCTGTGTCATCAGTATGTGAGCTGAGCATCACAATATGAACATTCGGTAGACTAGTCTTGATCTTTTGAGTTGCGGAAATACCATCTAGCCTTGGCAATCCAATATCCATCACAATAATGTCAGGCATTAATTCCTGTGCCATTTTTACACCAATATAGCCATCGTCTGCGATGCCGATGACTGTAATATTTGGTGCTTGAGAGAGGGATTGCTCTAAGCCGAGTTGCATCAATGGATCATCCTCAACAATTAGAACTCTTAGAGGTTTCGATGCTTCTATCACAGTCATAATTCTAAATCCCTCTCAATTTAGTTTGTTTATCTTTGATTATATATAGCCATCGCCACTTTCGTTAAGTAAATTGAGAGATAGTACTAAGAGGTTCCTTTAAATATACTGAACTACTTAGGCACTTGCGAATAAAAACTGTCCTACCAAGTTATATATAGTAATCCGAAATCATTTATGGCTTCGACTTCGCTCAGGTAGCGTGGACTGATGGCTGAGCGAAGCCTATCTGAACTCATTTCGGGGCGCTATAGATTCAACTCCGCTCAGCTAAAGTTGGCTGTGCGGAGTTGAAGCCGCAGGTACTTTAGTTAATAGCAAGTCCCTTATAGCTTTTAAAACAAATGAATTGCTATACTAGCGATCGCTAACCACTGAAGTAATCTAAAGGAAAGAGAATGAGTCCTATCAACTTGGAGAAAACAAACCAATTAGTTGCAGAAGGATATATCACCAAACGTCCTCATCCTAGTGGTGAACTCTTTATCTATAATTACACAGCTAAAGCTCAGTATGATCGCCTATGGACACCTGAAACGTTACAATGTCGAGGCTTAATTTTAGATCGTGATGGCGCGATCACATCTCGCCCCTTAGCTAAATTTTTTAATCTCCAAGAATATCAAGATGCTCTACCAGCAGAGCCTTTTGATGTTTATGAAAAGTTGGATGGATCATTAGGAATCCTCTATTGGTATCAGGAGCAACCCTATCTTGCTTCTAGAGGGAGTTTTAACTCTGACCAAGCAAATAAAGCCAATCAAATATTTCAATCTCTTTATGCAAACACTATTCCCTTACTAGATCGATCACTAACCTATTTGTTCGAGATTATCTATCCTACTAATCGCATTGTGGTAGATTATGGTGATTATGAAGCTTTAGTATTATTAGCAGTAATTGAAACAGAATCAGGGCGTGAATATCCTATTGAATCATTTGTGCATTTGGGATTTCCCATTGCTAAAAAATATGATGGCTTAAAAGATCTACAAGCGATCGCTAAGCTTAATGAACAGAATCAAGAAGGATATGTAATTCGTTTTAATAGCGGGCTAAGACTTAAATTTAAGTTTGCTGATTATGTAAAACTTCATCGTGTCTTGACTCAAATTACTAGTAAGGTGATTTGGGAAATGCTGCGGGATAAAACTTCTTTTGAAGGTATTTTAGAACGAGTTCCCGATGAATTTTATAACTGGTTTAAGGATACTAAAGCGTCTATACTTTCTCAGTATCAGCAAATTGAGGATACTGCTAAGGCTGACTTTGAGAAGATTGTGGCGACTGTAGATCGTAGCGATCGCAAAGAAATGGCAAAACATATCTTAGCTTGCCAAAATCACACGATTTTATTCTCTTTACTAGATGGAAAAGATTATAGTGATTATATTTGGCGTACTATTAAACCTGCCCATGAGAAGCCTTTCATGGATAATGATGACAATTAAAATTTGGGCGGCGCTTAGCGCCGCCCAAATTTTAATTCTTGGTTCAACTTAAAAATCAAAAAACTATGTTGACAGTTTATTTCACAATCGGTCTACCTGCTTCAGGTAAATCCACATGGGCAAAGAATAAGATCGATAAGTCTCCTAATAATATTAAGCGAGTGAATAAAGACGAACTTCGCGCCATGCTGGATAATTCCTATTTCTCCAAAGGCAACGAGAAATTTGTATTAGATATTCAAGACTCGATTATTAAGGCAGCTCTAGAAAATGGAAGGCATGTCATCGTTGATAATACGCACCTTGAACCTAGGCATGAAGACAGAATTAGAGAATTAGTTAAAGGGTTGGCAGTATTAGAAATAGTAGACTTTCGCCATGTGCTGCTAGAGACTTGCATTGACCGTGACTTGAAGCGAATGAACTCTGTGGGAGACAAAGTCATTCGTGATATGTACAATCAATTTATTGCTCCACCGAGAGCATCGAAACCAGTCTACAATCCTGAATTGTCTGATGCAATTATTTGTGATTTAGATGGAACTCTAGCTTTGATTGGCGATCGCAGTCCCTATAATGCGGCTAACTGTGAAAGAGATATTGTCAATGCACCAGTGCGCTCTATTTTACAAACTTCAGGCAAGGCAATCTTATTTGTGTCAGGTCGAGAGGATAAATTTAAACCGCAAACCTTAGCATGGCTAGAGAAACATAACATCTCTTTTAATGAAATCCATATGCGAAAGTCTGGAGACTTGCGAAAAGATAGCATTGTCAAGAAAGAAATTTATGATGAATTTATTCTTAACAAGTACAATGTGGCTTTTGTGCTAGATGATCGCGATCAAGTAGTTAAAGTCTGGCGTGATCTAGGCTTAACCTGTTTACAAGTAGACTATGGTGATTTCTAAGGAATTTAGCCTAGATAACGATGAATCGGGGTGAGATCTAGATTTGCTTCTAGTAAATCTGCCATATTGTTATAAAGGTTTTGTTGATGCTCTTGCCAAGATATAGCGGCAGGTTGATGTTCAGGAATATTAGCTAATTGAGTGAGGGCTTGACGGATATTTGCTGATTCAAAGAGACCATGTAAATAGCTACCCCATACCCGATCACATGTTATTCCTTCGTCATAATATCCGCGATCGCCCTGTATTTGTAACACTTGTAGCAAAGGTTTAACTTGTTCAGAATCTATTCCATTACTTAATTTTGTTACTCCCATATGGATTTCATAAGCCATCCATTGATTGACTGATTGTTCCGATCTCCAGATTGCTTGCACTTGGCGTACTTGTTTTGATGGGAGAAACTCTGTCCTAATTGGTAATAGCCCCAATCCTTCTACTTCACCTGATGTACCTGCAACGCCTTCGCGATCACACAAGGATCTCCCTAACATCTGATAGCCACCACAAATACCGACTATAGGTATACCGCGTTGATGGGCTGACAGAATAGCTTGATCTAATCCTGTAGTTCGTAGCCATTGCAAATCGCTAAGGGTGTTTTTGCTGCCAGGAAGAATAATAATCCTCGCATTCTCTAGCTCTGAAACTCCTTTTACCCAAACAGTTTCAATTCCTTTATCCAATTGCCAAGGTTGACTATCTTGAGAATTCGATAAATGAGGAAATCTAATCCAAGCAATCTTTGTGCCATGACCTTTGGATTCCGCTTCACTGCATAAACTGTCTTCGCTCTCAGGCTGTAAATCAGAGGCATAGGGAAGAACTCCTAAATAGGGAAAACGTGACATATGCTCTTGAAAATATTGCTCGGCATCGCTGAAAAGCCGCAAATCACCACGAAATTTATTGACAATAAAGCCTAAGCCTAATTCCTTTGCAGATGGCGGAATCAGATAATGTGTCCCAATAATCTGTGCGAATACTCCTCCTTTTTCAATATCACCGACTAATAGCCATCTTCCTTGTAAATGTACAATTGGGCGTAGATTCACTAAATCACGATGCATCAGATTTAGTTCCACTGGGCTACCTGCACCTTCAAGAAGTAGAACATCGCAGCGATCGCGCCAAAATTCGAGAGTATCGCGTACTGTCTCCCAAAGGGTTTCGATATGCCGATAGTAATCAATGGCGGCGACATGTTGGTGAGCTTCACCTAATAAGACTAATTGAGAAGTGCCATTCCCCGATGGTTTTAATAGAATCGGATTCATTTCTGCAATCGGTCGCATCCCACAGGCGATCGCTTGGACAGCCTGCGCTCGTCCAATCTCCCCCCCCTCCAAGGTCACATAGGAATTATTCGACATGTTTTGTGCTTTAAATGGAGCAACTTTTATCCCATTCCGTCGCAGCCACGCTCCCAAGGCAGTCACCATCCAACTTTTGCCAGCATTTGATGAAGTCCCTAAAACAGATATGGCTTTCATTATTTAGTATTAAGTAGTTCAGCATAATTATAAACCAAGTCCAAATTGTTGTGCTGCTCGCTATGCCGGCGGCACAACAATTTGGGCTTTAAACCGTCAAGCTACTTTCACAATATGACAGGAGCTTGACGCAAATCGTATAGCCATTCTGCTACATCTGGAGGAACCGCATTAAATTTAATATTTATCGCAGCATTCGCATCTCTATCATTGACCTTCTGACAGCAAGGACAACGCCACATTCTCGTTTCTAGTTCTAGCTTTTCTAAAACATGACCACAGTTACTACAAGTTTTAGAACTTACATACCAGCGACTGATAAAGTGAACTACCTTATCCTTTTTAAGCGCAACCCATTGCAAAATTTCTAAGAACTCAGAGAAAGCTAAGTCACTAACTTTGCGTCCCCACAGCTTAACCATGCTTTTCAGATTAAGATCTTCAAAAAACAAATGGTCATACTCTTCGGTTAATCTATGGGCAAGTTTCCAGGAAAAGTCTTTTTTGTGATGGTCAAAAAACAATTTATAACCACGTTCAATTCTTTGACAAATATCTTGCACAGCTTGAGAGCCGCCAAGTTGCCAATATGGATTACGGTTACGCAGTTTTGCAATATGTTTTTGAAGCTTTGCACAGTTTAAAGTTTTGCCAAACATCCTGTATTAGCATGCAACGCGATACAGTGGTTATAGATACTGGCTGACGCATTAATGGTGCGCTTTAAATATCTATTCCGTTTGTGCTGATAAAACTTAAATCTGTACGTTTTCATAATATCTATGACAATATAAATGACAGCAAAATGACAGCAAATATATGAAAAAATTGACAATTAGATGCTCCGATGAAGAACATAAAATCTTGGTTGATTACTGTGATAAAACCAAACGGAAATTGAAGTGGTTGCAAAAAGAATCTCATTTGAAGAAGGAAGCGTAGAAATGCACGTCACAACTTGATTAATGAGCTAACTTTATTTACTATTTCTGAAGTTGAAAAGCCCTTCGTGAGATAATCTGTCGCGCCGAGACGACTCGTTTCCCTCGACCACTCCTCCGCAAGTCGGGATGAAATCACCAAGATCGGCATTTCAAAACCTGCCTGACGGCAGCGATCAATCAAAGTAAAGCCATCCATACGCGGCATCTCAATATCTGTAATGAGTAAAGCAGGTTGATTATGTCGTTGTAACCATTGCCAAGCATCCATACCATCATCACATGTTTCAACTTCATAGCCCTGTTGCGATAGGCTGCTTTCAATGCGACGGCGCATCAGAGCCGCATCATCAACCACCAAAATTCGCCGATCACTAGATACCTCCAAGAAAGATGAGCTTGATAGCGAACTCGTCGTGATCAAGTCAAGTGGTGAGGCGAAGAATGCCTCCACAAAGGAAAGAGCATCAATGACGGGAATCATTTTGCCATCGGGCATTAAGCTCATACCAATTAAGCCAATGGGAGCAACTAGGGGAGACGGAATAGGATTAACCAATAAATCGCTTTGTCCGATTAAAGTATCGGCAATTAGCCAAACTCCGCGATCGCCTGCTCCTTGTCCTTCTAATAGTTTTGTCCTCACTGCGATCGCTGTTGGCAACAATGGTCTAGTTTCCGATGAACTTTGCCAATATTGATAGAGATCGATCGCAGGTACATGACTATTAGCTTCTTTTACCTCAATGGCATAATCAGGGCGTTCTGTCTTTTGCCATAGTAAGCCCTCAACTAATGTCGTAGTATAAATTTCTGAAATGGGAATCGCAAAGATGCGGTCAACTGCCTGCAAGAGCATACAACGCACAAATAAATGCGGCACGGGCAATTGTATTGCAAAAGTTGCACCTTGATTGATTTGGGTATTGAGACTAAGTTTCCCATTCATCAGCGCGACCTGTCTCGCCACCACATCCATTCCCACCCCTCGACCTGAAATATCACTCACAGATTTTGCAGAAGTGAAACCCGATTGGCAGAGGACGTTGAGTAATCGATCAGGGGTACTAGTATCGGTGAGGGGCAATCCTTTAGATTGAGCAATTTGACTAATGCGATCGCTGTCTATGCCTTTACCATCATCATGGATGCTGAGTTCAAACAAACTGCCGCGCCGTTGCAGAACAAGTTCAATTTTTCCTTGACTGGGTTTCCCTAGTTTCTGACGTTGATCTGTATCTTCAAGTCCATGATCATAGGCATTACGCAATAAATGGAGTAGAACAGGTTCTAAATTCCGTAATGTCCCTGCATCTAGTTCTAGCTGTTCACCAATGATGGTTAAGTCAACAGGTTTTCCCACACGAGCCATGAGATCTCGTAAAATCCCCCTTGCTCTAAAGGCTAGAGTTTCAAACGGAAGAAGGCGGCTTTCTTCAATAGTTTGTTGAAGGTTGCGTAAACTGCGATCGAGGGTTTGGATACTTTCAGAGGTTTTTCGCGCTGATTCACCTGTTTCTGAGCCTAGCTCAATTAAACGCAGACTAATTTCTAATAAACGATTAATCGCTGTATAGCCTTGGCGATAGCGCTCCACTTTCAGCCCATCCTGTTCTCCAGAAGCATCTAAGAGCGCATAATCATCTTGAACTTCGCGTAATTGGGTAATGTACTGCACACTATTTTGGGCAAGGGATACTAGCGGCAAGAGATTTGCATATACCGATTGATAGAAGCCTTGGGTAGCACGGGTTGCCATCAAGGTTTCGACGAGATATTGTGATGATTTCTCTAGGCGATCAAGAGGTACTGGGATGTGAATGTCCGCAGATGGAGAGATAAGAGGATTAACATTAATTGCTGTTGGAATTGATGTTTGAGATTCATTTTCTCTAGATAAAGAATCCTTATTTAAAGAATTAATTGACTCTTTATCAGGGATTAAAATCCCACCTTGACGAGCGCTAGCCTTGACTTTCCCCAAGAATGGCAGCCACTCAGCGCGCCAGATTTCACAATCAGGGCGATCGCATAGCTCTAATCCTTTCTTTAAGAAATCTAGCCAAATTGCCGCTAAATTTAATTCTGTGCCAATATCCTGTAGTTGAGCAATGGTTTGCTGAGCAATTCCACGAGCTTCTAGAGGTACTTCTCCCGTTGCTGGCAGATCTTCGATCGCCATTTCGAGCTCTAAGATCACTAAGTCAAAACCCTGATCAGCAAATTCCTGCTGCACTTGACGCATTTCATTCCATTCAGGCAAATACTCTGACTGAATGCGATCGCGGAGGTTTTGAATGTATCTCACTGCAAAGTCAGATCCCCCTAATTCTTGTTGCTTCTCCCCCCCTATCTGGACAGTGCCAATCAGTAATTCCCCTGCTTCAATTAAAGACTTAGATAATTCTCCATCTGCCAAAGGCGGCGCAATATCGAGATAACGGAGATCCGATAGTAAGTCCTCTAAGATTGCAGAAACCTGAAGAACCGATTGGTATCCCACCGTCGCCGCCCCACCTTTAATCGTATGAACAGAGCGATATAGCTGCTGAATATCTTCTCGCCAATTAGGAGCATTTAATTGCTTTACCGTCTGGACATATAGATGCAAATATTTCTGTGTATCTAATTCAAAGAGATTACGCAGTTCTTCTTGGAGTTGTAAATCATCAAATTCAGAATGTGCCATTATTTTGCTATGGAAAAACTCTCAACTTCGATGGAATCCAAATCTTCATTTTCGATATTGTCAGATTGGAGAATAGGAGGCAAACGAAAAAACTGAACTCTTTCTAGCAATTGCCGCGCTAATTTGCCCATTTTGCCTGATTGGTCGCGAGTAAATTGTGCCTGAGAAGCAGAACGCTCGGCGATCGCCTCAATATCTTGAATTGAGGCTAAGCTGAATTTTACTGCCTCGGCGATCGAGCTAGATGAATCGGTTACGGCAATACCAATATCAGATAATTCTTCGGTGACTGTGGCAATATTGGTGAATGATTGCTCGGAGCTGTCAACGCTTTTCGTAAAGTCTGACACGAGGCTATTTACATCGCGCACATCCTGCTCAATCCCTGAAACGACCACATCCACAAAACCCGTGCGTTGTTGCAACACCGCTAGCCCCTGATTGGTTTGCGTTGCTAAAGTATTGACCTGAGTGGCGATCGTTTCAAATTCCCTTGCCACAGATACAAATTGCTGCGGGTCTCTCTGTTCTAAGGCTCGTGCCGCTACCATTGAAGCATTGGTTGCCAGAACCTGCGTTAAGGATGCTAGTCGTTTTTGATCTAAAACAAACTGTTTAGCAAGTGCCACGAATTCACCTAGGTTTTTAATCCTCTGTACCATCTGCACCGTTGCGGCTTGTAGTGACTCAATCGAAGCGGTTAGATAAATAATTTGTTCTTCTCCCTGTCTGACAGCCGATCTCACCCTTTGGACGGCTCGGTTGGCAGCGATCGCCTGTTGGGCAGCATTCTGCGCCAGTTGGTTCACATTCTCAATCCCCAGACGGGCTTGCACGACTAGCCCTTCCTGTTGCTCTGCATTTTGAGATACGGCGATTGCTAACTGTTCAAGGCGATCAGTACGGAGCGTTACTTGTTGGGCAGTCTGTAGCACGGCGGCAAGGACTTCCGCCAACTGCTCCGACAGACGATTGAGGGTATCGGCAATTAAACCCGTTGCATGGGGACTAACCTCTGCCTTTACGGTCAGATCTCCTAGCTCCAGCTCCGATACTACGTCTAACAAGTGCGAAATTTCATCTTGAAAAATATTGTTTTGAACTTCCGCGTCCATTTGGGCGGCTGACTGTTCTTGCCGATTTTTAGTCAGGTTAATGGTCATTAAATTCAGTACATCAGCCAATTTACCTACTTCATCGTTTGCCCCTAATTCTACCCGTTTACTAAAATTCCCCACCTCAAAATTACCAGCGGCATATTCTCTGGCGATTGCTGCCAAATTCTGAATTCGTTTGCTAAGAGTTCCCCCGATGACTAGCCCTAATAGCACGCTAATTATTAGGAGGATAAAACCGAATCCAAATACAAAGAAGGTGACATTGGCTAGTTGTTGTTTCACCTCTTGGTTCACAATTGGGGCAAGGCTAATATTTAAATACAAAGCGGCGATCGCAAACCAGACTAATGGCAAAGAACTTGCTAGGGCGATCGCGCTGAGAATCTTGGTCTTAATCGGTAAATTATTTAACCAATTGCTTTGGTTAGAAGCTTGTCTAGATATCGGGGCAGCAGCAACGGCAGCTTTCCTCTTTTTTTTTGCATTCGGCTTTTTGCGTGAAAAGGGAGGTTTATTTGCCATATCTTTGCATATTTAACAATGAGAGAAATCAAAAGTAGAATATTTTGCCTTTTCATATTCTTTGGCAAGTTAGGAAATTATAAGAAAATAAGATACCAATCCAGATTTTCCAAAATCAGCGAGGCGGCTCCGCTGCGCCACTGATTTTGGTTTTACATTTGGTACTTTATTAAATCGTAAGTCCCTTATTGGCTAACAAAATTGCAAATAGTCTAAGATTGTGATTTTACCAAAATACAACTTACTGTTACTTGGATTGAGTGTGCTTCACCACAATGTTGCTATAAATCCCGAAAAAACGAGAGGCGGTACTTTGTGCCGCTTCTCGTTTTTTCGGGATTTATGTAAAATAAGGAACCGATTTTTGATGAAGTTTTTGAAAATTATAGCGATCGCCCTTGCGGGTGGTAAAAGTTCTCGCATGGGTAGAGACAAAGCCTTATTAGAAATTAATGGCGAAACCCTTTTGTCCCAAACTAGCCGTATAGGTTTAGAGATCGCCGACTCTTTATATATAGTGGCGCGGAGTCAAGAACAATACGAAAGTTTACCAAATGACACCTCAGACAAAATTCATGTTATTCTCGATCAAAAATTTGATGGGGCGTTAGTTGGCTTTTGGCAAGGTATCAATGCGATCGCGAATCCCCCCGATTGGCTACTATTGCTTGCCTGTGATTTACCTAATTTACAAGCTGACATTTTAAAAATATGGGCCAGTCAATTATTAGATTTACCTGAACAGGTGATCGCCTATTTGCCAAGCTATCAGCCAAATATGCTGCAATCAAAAAAATATTGGGAACCTCTTTGTGGTTTCTATCGATGGCAATGTCGAGATTCACTAGCCCAGTTTATGACACAGGGCGGGCGATCATTTCAAAAATGGTTAGACCACCAAGGAGTGGTGAAAATTCCTAATGTACCTGAATCGATGCTGTTTAACTGCAATACTCCAGAAGATTTGCGTTCCATTTACTAGCTCAGCATAAGTAAACTTAAAACTTAGAAGCTTGTGTTGCTCGCTAAGCAGGCGACACAAGCTTCTAAGTTTTAAAGGAAATAGGCGGTAGCGCTGCTCATTAACTACACTAAAATTGAGGTTTAATGGGCGGTGGAGTGATGAAAATTGCGATCGCATTGTGAACAGGCGCAATCTCAGTGATAGGACGATTGAGAATATTGCTACCGAGAAATAGAGTAGCAGAACTACCTCCATCAAGATTCAGGACATCAACAGCACCAATCTTTTTGAGAACTTCCGCAGTTTGCAAAAGGTTAGGATCAACGCCTTCAGGAACTGATTGAACTGTGGCGAGGAGCAGTTTTCCTTTCTCTTTAGTCGTAGCGATCACACTGCGATCGGCAGCTTGTGTATCAAATCCTGCTTGGAAATTTTCTAATTTACCATCTAGAGCAATACTTCCATTTTTAAGTAGCAGAGGACCCGCCCCAATCAAGTTAGGAAAATTAGCAAACTTCTCTGGAATAAAAGACTGGCGACCTTGCACAGTCATCCCAATCGGTAATTGTTTAGCAGCTTCGGGAGTTTGTCTCGCGACTAAAATGTAGCCATCACTAGGAATTGCCACCTGACCCACAGCAACTGCGCCACCTTGGTATTGAGCAACTACGCGATCGCCACGCACCACAACTAGCAGTTCGTTTTCAGTTAGTGGTGTATAGCCACTGCCCCAATTGGGAGTGTAACGGGCTATTCCCTTTTGGACATAGCCACTATTGAGATTGGTGAGCGTGATTTTAGTTTGGTTAGCAGTGGTGATTTCTTCTGTGAAGTTAAGGCGGTCGATTAGGGTTTCTCCCTTCTCATTCCATGCGATCGCCCCTCTCACTAAAGCCGTTCCCGAAATCCAGCGATTACCCTCACGAATAGCACCTACAGGTAATTGCCGAATCCGATTAAAAAATCCACCATTAATTGCACCTATAGCTTGCGCCTTTTCCACCATTTGCGGAACAGGTAATAGTCCCAAAATTCCATTAGGCGACCCATCGGGATTGCTCCAAATCGGACGTAATTTTAATCTTGGCTGTTTGAGATCGACCTCTAAGGCTGTCACTGAGAACTTAAGCGTTTTAGGATCTTTATCAGTCTTGGGCTTATTGGGAATTTCAACCACTCGTTCAATCCTTCGCAATCCTTCCGCCCATTGTACCGTTAAGCTCGGTGTTACATAGTCACGCCGCAAATCTATTACTATGCGTGGGGTGGGGCTGCTGAGTAATTCGATCGCAGGATTAATTGATTCACTAGTTTGAATCTGAATTTGGGTTTGTTTTCCTTGTGGTTGAACGGTTACGGATTTGACAAGATTTCCGACCGTGGCATTGGTTCCAATCGGTTGATCAGGTGCGATCTCCGCCGAGACAAACAACGTAATCACATTACCTTGATGACTAACTCGCCAAGGAGTCCGTCGATTAAGATCGAGAACAATGCGATCGCCCCAAGCCTGTTTGCTGCGTCGTACCGCCTGTATTTTGGTGTCGGGTGTATAGATATTTAGGGAATTGCCAATAATTTCGGTTCGCCACTGATCGGCAAAGGGCGTGAGATCGAGGTAGCGAAATCTGCCTGTGCTATCAAATGTCACCCGTGAAAATGTAGGACTAGAAAACCAGCGTAACCTTTGGAGATCGACTCTTTCTGAGTCCATGATCTGTACGCCTAATCCACCCGTCAGCCAATCTTCCTGCACATAAAAATTTTGCTGACCCTGTTCCACCCGCCTGATCCAGCGTCCCGACCAAGGCTGTCCATTTAATTGAATGGCAGTTCCACTATCAGGGACGGGCGCAGAGGGGGAGCTATCAGCAATCAGAAATTGGCTAAAGCTAACGGCTACAAGGGTTACTAACGTTTTACGGTATGTCATTTTCATGGTGAGCTTATGGCGCAGGATTAAAGTAGCGAGCGTGAACTTGGTCGATTTCCGTCAAGATTTCAGCATTTAGCTGGACATTGACACTGTCGATATTTTCCTTGAGTTGTTCCATTGTCGTTGCGCCAATAATTGTACTCGTAACAAACCAACGGTTTCGCACAAATGCTAACGCTAATTGGGCTGGAGTTAAATCATATTTTTGGGCGATCGCTGCATATTCAGCAGAGGCGATCTGTACATTGACCTTTTGATAGCGCTGTCCAAAGTGGGGAAATAGAGTAATGCGCGTATTGCGGTGCGAACCTTGAACATATTTGCCTGATAAATACCCAAAGCCCAATGGACTATAAGCTAACAGACCCACCTGCTCACGATAACAAGCTTCAGCAAGCCCTATTTCAAAGGTTCGATTGATCAGGTTATAAGCATTTTGAATTGAGGCAATTTTAGGTAAATCCAGCTGTTTCGCAGCGTGACTAAATTCGCTAATCCCCCAAGGGGTCTCGTTACTGACTCCCAGATAGCGAACTTTACCTGCTTGAATTAATTCCGCAAATGTGACTAATTGTTCGGCAATGGGGACTACCTCCCTTTCCTGTTGAGGATTAAAGGTTACTTGCCCAAACATCGGCACATTCCGATCTGGCCAATGTATTTGATAAAGGTCTACATAATCAGTTTGCAATCTCTTGAGGCTATCATCAACTGCTTGCAAAATATTTTTACGACTTAAAGCCGCGATCGAGTCATCCCTTAGCCAACTGTAATTACGCCCCGTACCAATAATTTTGGTAGCAATAATTAATTTGTCGCGTTGTTGCTTAATGTGGGGTTGCGTTAGCCATTCACCAATATATTGCTCAGTTCGCCCCTGTGTAGGTGCTTTAGGCGGTACTGGATACATTTCTGCCGTATCAATAAAGTTAATTCCCTGAGCGATCGCATAATCTAGCTGCTCATGGGCTTCAGCGATCGTGTTTTGTTCTCCATAGGTCATCGTCCCTAAACAAATTTCAGACACCAAAAGCTCACTTGTGCCAAGTCTCTTGTATTCCATGTTAGATGCACATATATTGCAAACATAACAATACCAGAAACCCGAAATATCGTAGAGGTTAGCCCACAACAAACTCCGGGTATTTCCTAAGATTCAGTGGGTCAAAGGCAAGAAGGATATCATGATGATAAATGCCTAAATCAACTAACTTATTGGCAATTCCATCTTCAGTTCCATCCTGCTAAATCCAAATTTTGCCGTTAATAATATCTACATGCAAAACTATTCCATAGAATCGCTTAGAGTTTCGCCAATCCGTATCAACCAATAAACAGAAAGGCTCGCTAAGCGAGCCTTTCTTGATTTAAGCGTTCTTTTTCAAGATTTCCACTTTGTCCAAGCGTTCCCAAGGAAGATCGAGATCGTTGCGACCAAAATGACCATAGGCGGCGACATCTTGATAGAAGCGTCCATCGCGCTCACTGGGTAGATTTTGTAAATTGAAATTCTTGATAATTGCCGCAGGGCGCAAATCAAAATTATCCTTGACTAAACGCAACAGCGTCTCATCGGAAACAGTGCCAGTGCCAAAGGTATCGATGTGCAAACTGGTAGGACGAGCTACACCGATCGCATAACTAAGTTGAATTTCGCATTTACGAGCTAGTCCTGCGGCGACAATGTTTTTGGCAGCATGGCGAGCAGCATAGGCGGCACTGCGATCGACCTTTGTGGGATCTTTACCAGAGAAAGCCCCCCCCCCATGACGAGCATAGCCGCCGTAGGTATCGACAATAATTTTGCGTCCTGTCAAACCTGAATCGCCTTGAGGTCCACCAATCACAAATTTACCAGTAGGATTAACCAGATAACGGGTATTTTGATCAGGCTTAACGGCACTATCGGCAAAGGCAGGCAAAACTACATGAGTCCATAGATCAGCTTTGATTTTTTCTTGGACTTTAGCTTCGTCGGTAATATTACCGATCGCTGCATCATGTTGAGTCGAAATCAGGATCGTATCGATCTCCACAGGCTTATTGTCTTCATAAACCACCGTGACTTGAGTTTTACCATCGGGACGTAAATAGGACAAAGCCCCATTTTTACGCACAACCGATAACTGACGAGCGAGACGATGGGCGATCGCGATCGGTAAGGGCGTATACTCAGGCGTTTCATCGGAAGCAAAACCAAACATAATCCCTTGATCGCCAGCACCAACGGCTTCGAGCGCAGCATCTTCCTCTTCACCTGTGCGGGCTTCGAGAGCCACATTTACGCCCTGAGCAATATCGGGAGACTGCTCGTCAAGAGCCACCAAAACAGCTACGCTGTTAGCCGAAAAGCCATTATCGGCATTGGTATAACCAATTTCTGCAATTTTTTTACGAGCAATATCGACGTAATTGACATTCGCTTTGGTTGTAATTTCCCCTGTGATCAAGACCAGACCAGTGTTTACTACAACCTCGGCAGCGACACGCGATCGCGGATCTTGAGCCAACAAGGTATCAAGAATCGTATCGGAAATCTGATCGCAAATTTTGTCAGGATGCCCTTCCGTAACTGATTCAGATGTAAATAAGAAGCGACTAGCCAACTATGTTTCCTCCTAAACGTAAGAAGTATGAGGCAATTTTTTTGGATCTCTTAATTTGGATCTCTTAAGATTTATCCATCATAGTACAAGGGGTTATTTCTTTTGGCTGATTTAATTCCCGCTACTTGAGCGCGATTAGAGAAATAAAGGTGCTAAGTATCTGGGCACACTTAACAAACCAGAGCAAAACCTGTGGCGCACGCTGTGCGTGCGCCACAGGTTTCTGGGTTTATTTTTGCGACAATATCCAAATAATGCTTGGAAAATGTAACTGCCTATAGGTATAGTCTGATTAACCTAGTTACGATACTAATTGCCAAAATTACCCGCTTTACACAATCTATGGAGGCAAATAAATTGAAATTTCAAACTAACGCTCAAGAAGCCTGTTATGAAAAAGTAGTAACGTGGATACAAGAGATTTTTGGCAAATATCCCTGTGCTCGCGAAGATTTCCCAGGATTAGGAATATTTGTCGGATCAGCATTAGTAGAAATATTAGTTTTTCCTCGGGACGAAAATGATGCGGTAATTAATACGCGATCGTATGTGGTCGTTGGAGCCGAATTAAAGCCAGAACTCATGCGGTATTTACTGGAAGAAAATGCCAAGATGATTTTTGGGGCTTTTGGTATATCACCTGATAATGAAATTCTGTTTGAGCATTCCATAGTTGGCTCAACTTGTAGCATCAAAGAATTAGAAGCCTCTGTAAAAGCGGTGATGGAAATTGCCGATGAATATGACGATAAAATCGTCGATCTCTGGGGTGGCAAGAGAGCCTTAGATCGCATCCATGCAGGTACATTGTCTAATAATGGCTGGTCATTACCAACGTTATAAATCCCATTAAAACCTGAGGCGCACCCTGCCCGTGCGCCTCAGGTTTTAATTATGCCAAGATGTTTAATAGGAAGTTACAAGGTAAATCCTTATCGGAAAAATGGGTTTGAAACCCCGCCGTTCTAGGGCGGCTTTATATCAGTTTGGATATTTTACAGAACACATGATAGAATGTAAGTATGACACAAAAAGCTTTCAAGTACCGATTCTATCCAACTCAGTCGCAAGAAACCTTGCTACTGAGAACGATGGGTTGCGCTCGATTAGTCTATAACCGTGCATTAGCCGCAAGGACTGAAGCATGGTATGA
>CALRWX020000049.1:0-30000 GCA_943371975.1 Pseudanabaena sp. UWO311
AGTATTTTGCGGTCTATTGGTGCAAGAAATTATCCTGATTTGCTCAATTCTCTTGAAGATGCTTTTAATAGTCTTTCTAGTTCAGATTTTCTCTCTTGGTTTACTCATTCCTGCTACTGTACCTCACTAGACTGAAATTTGCTATATAACTTTTCAAAATAGTCGTTAAATTGGTTTTCAATATTAATACTTGCCTCAGTCCGTAGTTGAGAAGCAACATTATTGACCGATTCTCGTCCATTTCGTAACGATAGCCAAGCAGTTAATCCCACTGCCACAAATGTTTGGAGAACAAAGGGTACTACTATAAGCGTTCGTAAAGGGATAGAACGAAATCCTGTACGACTAGATTGGTTGAGTTTATTCTTAGATTTAAGATTGTGATCATTCATCGCTGTCACTTAATGAGTTTTTTGTAGTTTCTTAGTTGCACATCGTGTTTAAATGCACTTTTTAACAGGACTTGACATTCATGCAACGCTTCTATACCTATAAATCACCCTATTTATAGATGACGATCCCCCTCAGTCAACCTACTGTGAGGTGTCTATAGATTAAAAAAACAAATAATTCAAGTATTAAGCATGATTCATCAATTAGCGGTTCGCTTAGGTGTGTCGTGTGTACTGATCGCGACTTTGCCTCTCGCTACAGACGAATTAATTAAGTACATGCAAGCCCCTCATATATTTTCAGGTATTGCTGCGATCGCTTCATGTATAGGAGCATTTGTCCCAGTTTTAACCCTATTCCGTAACTCTGATTGACAAAAAGTTTAGACGATAAATTTTTTGTCAGCCCCAGCGACCAATCACAATTCTGACCGTACCATCTTCTAGAACTTCTTGCTGTTCAATATCGAATCCCTGTTGAATTGCACTTTGTACAACTGTCTTGGTTGCATATTGCTGCGCGATCGCTCCTAAAAAATCTTCCATATTAAGCCCTAGCCCCCATAAGTCGGCAATGAATTCATAGCGATCATCAATTTTCCGAAAACCAATATCATAGGTATTAGGCATGGGGATCACATATTCAGCAATGGCGGTGTTGCCAAGATAGCCGCGCACTAGGGTATTTTCTTTAACAGGATAGCCAAGATCCTCTAAGGTTTGTTTGAGCAAGTCACCATTTTTGATTTCGATAGAGATCGTGCTGAAGTGGGACACAGTTATCACTCTAGTTTGATTGCAAATTTTCTTAATTCTTGCAGCAATTGCTCATCATTGGATGCAGTTCGTGCGCCAGATTCGGCAGCCCATTGCTTGAGAGATTCAATCTGTTGTGAGGCGATCGCTGCTAGGGGAACAGTTTCCTCAATTGCACTAATGATATCTTCTGTAGTGAAGTCCTCGCGGTTGCCAGTGCTACCACGCCCAAAGGCTCGATGAATGCCATCGATAATTACTTGCTCGATTTCTGCGCCGCTAAAGTTTTTGGTGTGTCGGGCTAATAATATTAGGTCAAAATCGCGTAAACGACTGGGTCGTAATTTTTGTAAGTGGACTTTAAAAATTTCTTGGCGTTCAGATGCAGTTGGTAAATTTAAAAAGAAAATCTCGTCAAATCGCCCCTTTCTCAAAAGCTCGGCTGGCAAAATGCGGACATTATTCGCAGTTGCCACAATAAATACAGGGGCAGTTTTTTCCTGCATCCATGTAACCAATGTCCCAAATACGCGCCGACTTGCCCCAGAGTCGGCATCGATCGCTACATTTGCATTGCCAAAGGCTTTATCGATCTCATCGATCCATAGTACACAGGGAGCTGTTGCTTCCGAGAGTTGGATCATTTGCCTTACCCGATTTTCACTTTCCCCAACATAACTGCCAAATAACCGCCCAATATCTAAGCGCAGTAGGGGCAACCGCCATTCATTGGCAATCGTTTTTGCTGATAGTGATTTACCAGTACCTTGGATTCCAACGAGTAAAATGCCTTTGGGAGTAGGGATACCGTAGCGTTTTGCTTCTTCGGTAAATGCATCACGGCGGATGCGCACCCATTGTTTGAGATTATCTAAACCACCAACATTTTTGAGGGATTCATGCACCGCAAAAAATTCTAAAATGCCTGTCTGTCTCAGGGCTTGCTGCTTTTCGGCTAGCACGGCATCAATATCTGTATCATTGACCTGTTCTTTTTCAGCGATCGCCTTAGCTAATACTCTTTGAATCCTTGTCCGACTTAACCCTTGACAAGCTTTGACTAGTTGCTCCAAGGCCAAGTTAGATAAATTTAGTTTACTGGGTGAAATTTTTTGCTTGATTAAATATTCGATTTCGGCGATCGCAGGTAACGGAAAATCGATCGCCGTAATTTCTTCTGTTAATTCAGGTGGGATCTCTAATGCATGGCTTGTGAGAACAATGGAGCGGCGATCAAGCTTAAGATCCCGAGCTAAATTTTTTAACTCACGGATAATGGAAATATTGCGATCATGGTGAGGATATTTGAGGATTGGATGCAAATCCCGCAATACATATAAAACGTTATCACTATCTTTTGTGGCTTTATCTCGCTGACCAATCCTAGATAATGCTGCCATCACGGATCCCTTATCAGCATTATTGTCACTCCACCCTTTTGCAATGTCCCAGAATAAAATTCGACGACTGGGGCTAGAGTGCAAAGCTAATTCGATCAAAATTTCTTCTACTGGCTCTTCTTCGGCTGTAACTATATATATAAGTGAATATTTGGCACGAAGTAATAGATCAAACTGCTTTATCAGAGCTTGATAAACTTTGCTTTTATTGGAAGAAATAGAATGTATGGGCAATTGTGGCGACATATTCGCAGTACAGCAATAAGAAAAAGAAGCATTGTATTTAGTCTTGTGAGTAGCAAAAAAACGTAGCGCATGCTCAGCATGCGCTACGTTTTTTTGCTACTTATACGGAGCTAAGCACTGCTTCTTCGAGCTTAGTTAGACGATCTTTGAGTAACTCTTCTAGAGTCTCTAGGGCTTTCGAGAAGCTTTTGATCCCTTCATCAAGCTTTTCCGATGCCATGCGATCGCCTTCGTGCATCGCTTCAAAAGTGGCTTTATCCATAGAAATCTTTGCAATATCTGCGTGACTAGCGATCTCGGGATCGAGCTTGCGGACAAGTTCTCCCTGAGTCTGTTGCAACTCATCTAATAAAGCAGGAGAAATCGTTAATAGATCGCAACCTGCTAGTTCTACAATCTCTCCCATATTGCGAAAGCTTGCACCCATAATTTCTGTTTGATATCCAAACTTTTTGTAGTAGTTATAAACTCGTACTACTGACAATACCCCGGGGTCCTCGTGAGCTGGATAACTGTCACGACCTGTTTCTTTTTTGTGCCAATCGAGAATGCGTCCCACAAAGGGTGAAATTAATTTGACCCCTGCCTCAGCACAGGCGATCGCTTGGTGTAATCCAAACAACAAAGTTAAGTTGCAATGAATCCCCTCTTTTTCTAAAGCTTCCGCAGCCTTGATCCCTTCCCAAGTTGCCGCAATTTTAATTAGCACGCGATCGCGGGAAATTCCATGATTTTCGTATTGCGAAATTAAATAATGTGCTTTACCGATCGTTGCCTCAGTGTTATAGGACAAACGCGCATTGACCTCAGTAGAAACTCTACCCGCAATAATTTCCAAAATTCTTATACCAAAAGCGATCGCTAGGCGATCGCATGCCAAAGAAACCACCTCAGAAGGTTGGACATTTTTCCCCAAGTCCTTTCTGGCTTCTAATAATGTTTCGTCAACAATTTCCTGATATTGGGGCATCTGTGCCGCGGCAGTAATTAAAGATGGATTTGTCGTCGCATCTTGGGGTTTTACCAATTTGATCGCATGGATATCGCCAGTATCAGCGACTACCACCGTGATTTCACGTAACTGATCTAAAAAACTTTTGGTTAGCTCACTAGGCATAACGTCCTCCGTAGCAACAGTCCGAACTGCTGGTTACCTTTTGCACGCCTATTTTAGCCCCAACTGCTTTAAGCCCCTTATAACCTTTACAGTAATTACAAGATCGCATCTATAGATTCTTGCAATATTGATTTAAATGATATATTTATTCGTTTTTTCCGCGAATCTCTCATCTTATAGCCGTAGTCAGTCTTGTTAGGACATAAAACCCAAATAATGTGGGGTGATGCAAAGCGCCGCCCCACATTATTTGGGTTTTATGTCTTAATACAAGTAGCTATGGCTATAGTTGATATAATTTCAAAAAGTATAATCCTAAATCTAGGTAGTGACTAATGGGTAAAGCAATTGGGATTGACTTGGGGACGACTAACTCAGTTGGCGCATTTAGTGAAGTTGGGGTGGAAATTATTACTGGGGTAGACAATACTTCTCCTGAACGTAAGCTGACTAGATCTATTGTTAGCTATATCGATAGTCAAATTAAGGTAGGAGAACCTGCGTATAACAATTTGGGACATAGTCCAGAAAACACGATTAATTCGATCAAGCGACTAATCGGGCGTGGGTTTGCTGATCCGAAGGTACAAGAGCATAAATCGAAATGTGCTTATAAGGTCACAGCACCTAGCGATGGCACTGAAAATAGTATTGGCGTTTGGATGGGCGGTAAAGAATATTCACCTGAAGATATTTCCGCAGAAATTCTCAAAAAAGTTGTGAGCAATGCTGCTGCTTATCGCCGCGATCGCCTTGGCTAGCAAAATGAAGTAATTAATCAGGCAGTGATTACGATTCCTGCTTATTTTAATGACAAACAGAAAAATGCAACGCGATCGGCTGCTTACAAAGCAGGATTGACACCTTTAGAGTTGCTATCAGAACCAACGGCGGCGGCGATTTCCTATGGATTTAAGCCAGATAGTGATGATGTCAAAACAATTTTGGTTTATGACTTTGGTGGTGGGACATTTGACGCTTCATTGATTGTATCGACGGGGACTCAGTTTATTGAACAAGGCAAGGCGGGGGATCTTTGGCTTGGTGGTGATGATGTGGATCTCAAGTTGACTCAATTTGTGAAGGAACAAGTTGCCAAACAAGAAGGAATCAGAGATATCGATTGCCTGATTGACAAAATGCCTCACTATGAGAAATTACGGTTTATTGCTGATCTCAAGTTAGCCTGTGAAAAAGCGAAGGTGGAATTGAGTAAATCCACATCTACGATGATTGCCCCTTCTACGCCTCTCAAAGATGATTTAGGGATTGGGATTCCTGTAGAAGTGGAGATATCGCGATCGCAGTTTGAGCAGATGATTCAGCCATTGGTGGCGCGAACAATTCAGATTTGTCATGAGGCTTTGCAATTATCGGAATACACGCCTGATTTAGTCGATGTAGTGCTTT
This sequence comes from Pseudanabaena sp. UWO311, assembly GCA_943371975.1. Classification (GTDB taxonomy): domain Bacteria; phylum Cyanobacteriota; class Cyanobacteriia; order Pseudanabaenales; family Pseudanabaenaceae; genus Pseudanabaena. Next base: position 5,322 of record CALRWX020000049.1, read on the forward strand.
TGGTGGGCGGTTCATCTCAGATTCCCTATGTGCAATCACAGGTGAAAGCTGCATTTGGTAATGAGAAAGTAGTTATCCATCCACGCCCGATGTATGCGATCGCTGAAGGTGCAGCAATTGTTGCGGCGGGTCGCATTGATAAAGTCGGTACTGTGTCGCGGGATTATTGCATCAAGTTAGTTGATGATCCGCGCTATCTCATTATTCGGCGTGGCGATGTTTTGCCAATCAAAACTTCGCATACTTTCAAATTAGTTGATGATGGACAAAGGCTAATTCGTTTTCAATTCTTTAGCCCTGATGAAGTGAGTAAGGATCTTGATGGTAAGAGCAACGATGAACGTATTGGCGATGTTTGGTTGTCGTTGGATCAGGACTACCCGAAAGGAACAGAGATTCAGACTTTTTTAGAGTTGGATGAAAAAGAAAGTTCGCTAGAAGTTCATGCCAATTTAAAGAATAATCCCAGCGTAAACGTATCTAGTCAATTTTCGCAAGGCAAGTCTGATGAAAAAGTGCTTAATGAAGCAGAGCAGGTGATTCAAGAGCTTAATGAACTTGGCTTAACCAAGATCGGAGTTGCTGCTGCCACAGAAAAAATTTCTGCCGTTGTCAAATCTGCCAATCGGATTGTTGACAAAAATACAGGTGAAGTTCGTCCTGATATGCGTAAAGCAGCTAAAAATGAACTTGATGATCTCAAAGTGATGATGTCGAAGGAGAGACTTGAGGCTGAAGCATATATTGATGAGTTCGAGAGGATTATCAATATATGTGATGACCTCATCCCTTCAGCCCAGAAGCAAAGAATGCAAAGACTGTCAGGCGAATTGCAAGAAGCGATTGATAAAAATAATATTTCTGGAATGCAGGTGGTTACTGAACGCGCCGCACAGGAAATTCAGAATTTGCCCGATCGCGTAAGCCTAATTATGCTTTGTGTGGTGGGAGTTCGTAAGGCAAGCCAAATCAATCCATCAGAGGGTCAAGTTATGGCAAGTAAGTTAGATCGGATGCTCTCTGCGATGAACAACAACCAAGATATGCAAGTCGCCAGAATGGCAGAGGAGCTATTCCCTATGGTGGAACGCTATGTTGATAAGCGAATGCCGACATCAGCAATCAGTACAGGTTTGTCTCGCTAGTTTTATTTAATTCTATTTTTTGCAAGAGTTCAAATGACTGAATCTATTCGACTTAATTGCCCTGTCTGTAGTTATCAAGACCTACAGAAAAATATCTGTCCCAATTGTGATACGGATGTGTCTTTGTTGCGATCGCTTTTAGAGTTACCAATTTTAGAGGCGACAAACGTTACAGCTATCGAGAACATTCAAACTATTCCCAAGAAATCCAATTTCCCAAAAATTTGGCTATTAGTTTTGCTGGGTATAGCAATTGGTTTTGCGATCGGAGGCTGGACTGGTTACTCACTATTCCAATCGACTCTAATATCTCAAATTCCTGAAAAAGTTGCACAGCCAACTCCACTCGCAATCACTTCTAGTCCAATCGTCCCACCTTCGCCAAAAATATCATTGCCACAAACCTATACTGTGCAGACAGGTGATGCGTTAGAGACTCTAGCACTTCGTTTTTGTGGAAATGATTTATATTGGCGTGATTTGGTAATTGCTAATCGTTCTTTAGTTGGCAGGCAAAATGATCTAGAGGTAGGTGAAAAGCTAAATATTCCAACAAATTGCAAAGGGAAATAATTATCTATGGTAATGATGCTAATCAATTCATTGACAAGGATTTGCTGTGGTGTTGGTGTCATCGATATTCGCGATCGCGCCAATCAAACAAAAGATTTCCTCATTAAATCAGAGGAACTGGCTAAAACAAGGTGACTCAAAGAAGCAATTCAGCTTGCTAACAGTGGAACACGTCTATGGAGTCTGAATCCTAACTTTTGGGAACAGTTATTTCGTAAATGGTTTCTTAGCGATCTTTTGCGCGAGCTAGAAGAATCTTTAAAGAAATGGAGTGGGCAAATGCAAAATGCCCAACGCCTAATTCAAGAAGCGAATGATCTGCTTGACTCAGTTTCTGATGATCCTAAAGAATATGAAGCATTAGAAAAAGCGCTTCACTGCTTTCAGAGAGCTAAAAATTTACTGTTTAATTCTAAAGTCAATGAGCAGATAAAGTACTATAATTTTGGGCTGCAACAACGTAAGTATTGGTTAGGGCTTTTTGAAGATGCACAGGCAAATGCTTTAGCTAAATATTTTTTGAGGGCATTGCCAATTTATGAAGAAGCCCAAAAAATTTACAACACAGATGAACTAAATGAACTAATTGCAGTTTGCAAGGCAAATGTGATTGCTGAAAAGCAATATTACCGAGAATTAAAAAATGCTAAATCTTACTGTCAGCAAGCTGATTTTCCAAAAGCTTTTCAATCCGCAAGAATGGCGATCGCCTCTTTCCCCCGTGAAGATGGACAAAAGTTTTTACGCAGTCTTGAGTGTATTCTCGAATCTAAAATAATTTTTCAGAAAGGGTTGCAGTATGAACAATCTAGGGAACTAGATCTAGCTTTAGATTGCTATACCAAAGCTTATGAGCTAGTGCCATATCCATTAGAATGTCGCTTTCGTCAAGTCATTGTTGCTTGTAAACAGGAAAATTGGGAACAAGCATTGATTTTTCTCGATGGTTTGAATGGCGATCGCGCCAGTTACTTGCGTGGATTTATATTTGCTAAGCAACAAAAGTATGGAGGGACTGAGAGAGAATGGCAAGGACTTAGATCTTCTGAATTAGATGTTCAACGCTCAAAGTTGGAGATTATCAAGCAAAAAGCTTATCTTTTGAACTTGCAGGCGATCGAGAAATTTGTTGATCGTGGTGATATTGCAAAAGCAGCCGAGGTAAGTCACAAAGCACTAGAGCGCCATCCTCAAGCCGAAGTCATTCGCAAAAATTTAGATACACATATTCTCCCGCGACTAGATTCGGAAGCATGGAAACAGACTGAAATCAACTGGAATGCTTTGCTAGAAAAAACGCGCTCTATTTGGTTAGAACGCCCCAACATACAAAGTTTGCATAATTGGGCGATCGCTGCCTATTATTGCGCGATGAATACAGAGTATCCAAAGCTCGCCTTGATCATGGAATTTAATGCCAGTTGGGGAACAGCGATCGCTAATCTGCCTGAAGATCCCTCTTTAAGTAATTTGCCTTGGTTGGGTAATGCAAAACCAGACCGCACTCAACTCAAACAAAAACTCGAAGAACTCTGGGATCGTGTATTGGATCGTTTCAAAGGGCATAATCTCAATTCCTATATGCAAGTACGCGATTGGCAACGCCTTGATCGATATACGTTGAATATTCTCACAAGTTCGGCTGAAGCAAGCATTAAGTTAGGCTTAGTTTGCATCTTACCTAGCGCCATAGATTTTTTACAACAACTTGAGAAGTCAAATAATAATTTAACAAAATTTATGCTGGATCTACAGTATCAATATCAACATAAACTCTTGCCAACATCTTCTCAACTATCACTTTTGTATTCTCCATTAGGATTAGCAATCGCCGCCTGTTTCGATGGTGATGTCGAACGAGGCTTACTATTAAAAAACTATAATTCAGGATATTTAAATCACAAGGAGCATCTCAACAATGCCCATGCGATGCTCTCTTATTTTGAATCTTGCCAATTGTTGAAGAAAAATCAGTGGCAAAATGCTCTGCAATTAGCCAAGCAATTTAAACAGTCAATCCAAACAAATCCCGAATGGCTTGGTGAAATAGATCGCCTATGCGAGTCAATGGTGCGCGGATTGGATGAAAAAGATCAAATAACATTTGCTAAATCATGGCTAGAAGCCACCTCTAACAAAGCAGCACGAAACTATTATACTGAGTGTAAAACCGAAGAAATTCGGATGCAAATTGGCAAAGAAAGAATTACACCCATACAAGGATTATCAAAACTGCGCGAATTAACTGATATTGATACCAGTAATCCTGTTTATCGTGATCTGATTAACCGTATTGAGGTAATACTTGTAAATGAAGATGTTCATCAATTTCTAAAAAGAGGCGAAACTGAGAATGCCGTTAATCGAGCTATGAGATCTGGTAATCGTGAAGTCAAACAGACATTAGCTGAAGTATTAGTAAATATCTTACAAGAAGCTGATAGACAAGGCAGGATTAGTTATTCGGAAAGAATGCAAGTAGTTGGCTGGATTACCAAGTTAGTACCCGATCTAGTAAATTAGTAATCTTAAGATCATTAAAGTTTCACAATGTAAAATTTATATTTAAACAAGTAGGTATTTCATGGCAGCAACAATCACTAATCACATCGAAATCACCGCAGGAACCTGTGGCGGCAAACCTCGCATTGCAGGACATCGGATTACAGTCCAAAATATTGTCATCTGGTACGAAAGAATGGGGATGTCTCCCGATGAAATGGTTTATCACTACCCCAGTATTGACTTAGCCGATGTTCATGCGGCTCTAGCCTATTATTATGATCACGTTGCCGAAATTAGGCAAGACATTGCTAACGATGAAGCTTTTGCCAAAGAAATACAGTCTCAACACCCTTCCTTGGTTCAACAAAAGCTAAAACTCAATCATGACTAGGGAAATCAAATTTCATTTAGAAATGTAAGCAACGCGATCGCTAATGGGCTGCGTATGCGAGGAATTGATGTAACAACGACTCCAGAGCAGAAGCTTATTGCTGCTCCCGATGATATACAGCTTAGATTTGCAGTTTCTCAAGAAAGGGTTGTTTTCACTCAAGACATAGATTTTTTAAGAATTAATCGCCAAGGATTTAACCATTTAGGAATTGTTTACTGCTCACAGCAAACAAAATCTATAGGGCAAATTATTCAGGGAATTATTTTAATTTGGGAGCTGCTAACACCTGAAGAAATGATTAACCATATCGAATATTTATAGACTCAATAGTTAAAAATACTCATGGAACGAAACCCTTACAATATTTTAGGTCTAACATCAGCATCATCTAAAGCTGAGATCACAAAAGCAATGGCTGTAGCCATGAAGCAAAAAGCTTATCCTATTGATGCGATCGCTAAAGCTCAAAAGCTCTCATGAAATCAGAGGAGCGATTAGTTTCAGATTTCTTGTGTCCGATATTACCAACACTGCAACGCTTTCAGCGTTCCGATTTATCAGCTTTAGAAAAAGAATTCCCAGCCCTAGAAATTTTGCCAGAATTTGAAGGACTACAAGATGCGATTTGCGATAGCCAGAATGTATCTGAACTTGACATTCAGATTGGTAAAACCCTAGCAGACTCACTTATTTTAGATTTTGAGGAATACATAATGAGTAATCAAAATACGAACTTTGTTATTAAAGCAGAATTGCGAGATCACCTTTTCCAAGATATCAGTAGCTTACAAAAAGAAAATACAAAATTAAAACAAGATATTCGTAATAGCAAAAATGATATTGAAGCTGAAAAAGATGCTTTCTTTCTAGAACTGCTAGAAGTTATTGATACTCTTGATAATTTGACAACATCTTTAGAAAACAGTCTTGAATCTCTACCAGAAAGCCATCAACGTTTACCCCGTGCAATTGGCTCCATTCAACGTAAGCTTTTGACAACATTACAAAAACGAGATGTTTATCCAATAGTCATTCCTGAAAGTGAAGCAGTCGATGTAAACCTATGTCGCATTATTGAGTCCGAAAATCGTGATGATCTTCCACAGCGTTCAATTATAAAGGTTCTTAAAACTGGCTATAAACATGGTGACAAAATTTTGCGTTCAACTGAGGTCATAGTCTCTAAATTTGCAACCTAGAATTGTTGGCGCAGGTAAATTTCGACAAAAAGAGTTTAGTTTTTGTAATCGGTAAATTCACTGGAGTTCTGTGGTGTAAAAATATTCTGTCAAAAATTTAAATTCCATGTTGATTTGCTTCTGGGGGATTCATTGTGTTGGCATGCCTCGAAATTATTCATTTTCAAAGACATTAGTCGTAAAGTTTTGTTAAGAAAAATCTGGGCTTTACACGCTTAACAAATTAGATATTCACGCCCCAATTTATTGCAGAGCAAAGGATTGACCGGAATAGGCTTATTCTAAACAATTGTTACAAACACTCTAGCGCGACACTGCCCTAAACCTATAATTACCTCATCGTGGCTTAGCTTCTCTTGTTAAAGCAGTCCTTATTTCATTCATAGATTCAGCACTATGAGAGAACTAGCCTAAATCGTTTAATCTACTTTGTCTTAACAGTCTGAGAGAGGAAAATTTACATGACAATGACTCCTCAAAAGCCAGATACATCGGTAAAGGTTTCGGTTGATCGTGACGTAGTACCTACTTCTTTCGAGAAATGGGGACAGCCTGGTCACTTCGATCGCACCCTCAAGAAGGGCCCAAAAACTACTACTTGGATTTGGGATCTTCATGCCAATGTGCATGACTTTGACAGTTTCACCAACGAAGAAGATGCTGCTCGCAAGATCTTCTCGGCTCACTTTGGGCATCTAGGTATCATCTTTATCTGGCTTAGTGGTATGTATTACCACGGAGCAAAATTCTCCAACTACACTGGTTGGTTAGCCGATCCAGTCAACATTAAGCCCAGCGCTCAAGTAGTCTGGAATGTTGTCGGTCAAGATATCTTGAACGGCGATGTTGGCGGCGGTTTCCAAGGTATTCAAATCACTTCTGGTTTGTTCCACCTTTGGAGAGCATCTGGTATCACCACCGAGTATCAACTCCTCTGCACCGCAATTGGCGGTTTGGTGATGGCTGGTTTGATGTTCTTCGCTGGTTGGTTTCACTACCACAAGGCTGCTCCTAAACTCGAATGGTTTAAGAATGTCGAATCGATGATGAACCACCATTTGGCTGGTTTGCTCGGTTTGGGTTCACTCTCTTGGGCTGGACATCAGATCCACGTTTCGATCCCTATCAACTATTACCTTGATAAGGGCGTACCTGCCGATCAGATCCCCTTGCCCCACGAGTTTTTGTTCAACACTGACTTGATGGCTCAAATCTTCCCTAGTTTTTCTCAGGGCTTAACACCTTTCTTCACTTTGAACTGGGGTGCTTATGCAGATTTCTTAACCTTTAAGGGTGGTTTGAATCCTCAAACTGGTTCTTTGTGGCTAACTGACCAAGCTCACCATCACCTTGCGATCGCGACTCTTTTCATCATCGCTGGACATATGTACCGCACCAACTTTGGTATCGGTCACAGCATGAAGGAAATCCTTGAAGCTCACAAGGGACCTCTGACTGGTGAAGGTCACAAGGGTCTATACGAAATTTTGACCTCTTCTTGGCACGCACAACTAGCTGTTAACTTGGCTATGTTGGGTTCACTAAGCATCATCGTCGCTCAGCATATGTACGCGATGCCTGCTTACCCTTACATCGCTACCAGCTACGGTACTCAAGTTTCGCTATTTACACATCACATGTGGATCGGCGGCTTCTGTATTTGTGGCGCAGCCGCGCACGCTGGCATCTTCATGGTTCGCGATTACGATCCTGCTAAGAATGTAAACAACTTGCTTGATCGCATGTTGCGTCAGCGCGATGCTCTTATTTCTCACCTCAACTGGGTATGTATCTTCCTTGGCTTCCACAGCTTTGGTCTCTACATCCATAACGACACCATGCGTGCATTGGGTCGTCCTCAAGATATGTTCTCCGATACCGCAATTCAGTTGAAGCCCGTCTTCGCTAACTGGATTCAAGGTATTCATGCTGCTGCTGCTGGTTCAACCGCACCTTACGCAACTTCTAGCGTTAGCCCTATCTTCGGTGGTGAAACTCTGGTTGTTGGTGGCAAAGTTGCTGTAGCTCATATGGCTCTTGGTACAGCTGACTTCTTGGTACACCACATCCATGCGTTTACCATTCACGTTACTGTCTTGATCTTGCTGAAAGGCGTGCTTTATGCTCGCAGCTCTCGCTTGGTTCCAGATAAGGCTGAACTCGGTTTCCGCTTCCCTTGCGACGGTCCTGGTCGTGGCGGCACATGTCAGGTTTCGGCATGGGATCACGTCTTCTTAGGTCTTTTCTGGATGTACAACTGTATCTCGGTTGTAATCTTCCACTTCTCTTGGAAAATGCAGTCTGATATTTTCGGTACTGTTGACGCAAGCGGCACAATCACCAACATGGCGGGTGGTAACTTTGCACAGAGTGCATTGACCATCAATGGTTGGTTGCGGGACTTCCTGTGGGCACAAGCTTCCAACGTTATTCAATCCTACGGTTCGGCATTGTCGGCTTACGGTTTGATCTTCTTGGGTGCTCACTTTATCTGGGCTTTCAGCCTTATGTTCCTATTCAGTGGTCGCGGCTACTGGCAAGAACTCATTGAGTCGATCGTATGGGCGCATAACAAGCTCAACGTCGCTCCTGCTATCTCTCCTCGCGCTTTGAGCATCACTCAAGGTCGTGCAGTGGGTCTAGCTCACTACCTCTTAGGTGGAATTGCTACAACTTGGGCATTCTTCCTGGCCCGTTACGGTGCAATTGGCTAATAATAACGGAGAAATTGAAGTAATTATGGCAACGAAATTTCCTAAGTTTAGCCAGGCTCTCGCACAGGATCCTTCAACTCGTCGGATCTGGTATGCGATCGCTACAGCGAACGATTTTGAAAGTCACGATGGTGTTACCGAAGAAAGTCTTTATCAAAAGATTTTTGCTTCCCACTTCGGACATTTGGCAATCATCTTCCTGTGGACATCTGGCAACCTGTTTCACGTAGCGTGGCAGGGTAACTTCGAGCAATGGATTCAAAATCCGCTCACCACACGTCCGATCGCCCATGCGATTTGGGACCCTCACTTTGGTAAGGCAGCTGTTGAAGCATTCACTCAAACTGATGCTTCTGGCCCAGTAAATATCGCCTATTCTGGTGTTTATCATTGGTGGTACACAATCGGTATGCGTACCAACACCGAGCTTTTTACTGGCGCAATCTGGATGCTAGTATTCGCTGCGGTTCTCCTATTCGCAGGTTGGTTGCATCTTCAGCCCAGCTTCCGTCCTAGCCTTTCTTGGTTCAAGAATGCTGAATCTCGTCTAAATCACCACTTGGCTGGTTTGTTCGGAGCTAGCTCTTTGGCTTGGACTGGTCACATGGTTCACGTTGCGATTCCTGAATCTCGTGGCATCCATGTCGGTTGGGACAATTTCTTGAGCGTTCCTCCTCATCCAGCAGGGCTTGCACCTTTCTTCACAGGTAACTGGGGCGTATATGCTCAGAATCCTGATACTGCTGGTCATGTGTTTGGTACATCTCAAGGAGCTGGTACTGCAATCCTCACCTTCCTAGGTGGTTTCCATCCTCAAACTGAGTCTCTTTGGATGACTGACATCGCGCATCACCACTTGGCGATCGCTGTATTGTTCATCATTGCTGGTCACATGTACCGCACCAACTTTGGTATCGGTCACAGTATCAAAGAAATCTTGGCTGCACACAATCCTCCTAAAGGCACTCCCTTTGGTGGTGCGTTAGGCGCTGGACACAAGGGACTGTATGACACAATCAACAACTCCTTGCACTTCCAACTAGGCTTAGCTCTCGCTTCTTTGGGCGTAATCACATCGTTGGTTGCTCAGCACATGTACTCGATGCCTTCCTATGCGTTCATCGCTAAGGATTTCACCACTCAAGCTGCTCTATATACTCATCATCAATATATTGCTGGTTTCTTAATGGTCGGTGCATTTGCTCACGGTGCGATCTTCTTCGTTCGTGACTACGATCCTGAAGCTAACAAAGACAACGTTCTTGCTCGTATGCTTGAGCATAAAGAAGCAATCATTTCTCACCTTAGCTGGGTATCTCTTTTCTTGGGCTTTCACACCCTTGGCATCTATGTTCACAACGACGTAATGCAAGCGTTTGGTACTCCTGAAAAGCAAATCTTGATCGAGCCTGTATTCGCACAATGGATTCAAGCCGCTCAAGGTAAAGCTCTCTACGGTTTTGATGTACTACTCTCCAACGCGGCTAGCATCCCTGCTAACACTGGTGCTGCTTATCTGCCTGGTTGGTTGGCTGGTATCAACTCTACCGATAACTCTTTGTTCCTTGCTATTGGACCTGGCGACTTCTTGGTTCACCATGCGATCGCTTTAGGACTACACACCACCACCTTGATCTTGGTTAAGGGCGCGTTGGATGCTCGTGGTTCTAAGCTGATGCCTGACAAAAAAGACTTTGGCTATAGCTTCCCTTGCGACGGTCCTGGTCGTGGCGGTACTTGCGATATCTCAGCATGGGATTCCTTCTACCTTGCGATGTTCTGGATGTTGAACACCATTGGTTGGACAACCTTCTACTGGCATTGGAAACACCTCGGTGTATGGCAAGGCAACGTTGCTCAGTTCAACGAATCCTCTGTCACGATCATGGGCTGGCTCCGTGACTACCTATGGCTCAACTCTGCTCAGTTGATCAATGGCTATAACCCCTATGGCATGAACAATATCTCTGTTTGGGCTTGGATGTTCTTATTTGGACACCTAGTTTGGGCAACTGGATTCATGTTCTTGATCTCTTGGCGTGGTTACTGGCAAGAATTGATCGAAACCCTTGTATGGGCGCACCAACGCACTCCTCTCGCAAGTTTGGTTCAGTGGAAAGACAAGCCTGTTGCTCTTTCCATCGTTCAAGCTCGTTTGGTTGGCTTGGCTCACTTCACGATTGGCTACATCCTCACCTATGCAGCATTCTTGATCGCCTCAACTTCAACTGCTTTCGGTTAAGCTAGCCTTGCTAGTTAAATAAAAAATCCCTCACAGTAATGTGGGGGATTTTTTATTTGTTAATGTGGTTTAGCGCTAACTCTAGCTCGATATAACAATATCTCGCCCTTTGTATAGCCAATATATCGAACGATCGCAGGATTTCCAATTTCTACTTCATCATTGCCTTCTATTAATTGATGTTTTTGTGGATCGTAAGCAATTTCCTCACCAACGAAACCGATTACTGTAATTCCCCATTTTTGTAAAAGTACATCTAAAGGTTTAAATAAAGGCAAAATATTCTTGGCTAGCATATTGGGATTGTTTTGAGCAGCGTAAGCTGCTGAAGGTAATTGCAACAGTAGGGATTCTAATTGCTGAATTGTTTCTCTTTCAAACTGCGATCGCAATTCCTGTTGTTGATTCTCTAATTTTTGCTGTAAACGTTGATATTCTTGATGAAAGGGTGAGATTGTTGAAATTGTGGATGCGTTCTTATCAGAGCTATCTATGGGATTAATAAACTTTGCAATCAACTCCTGTAGTTCTAGTTGGAGTATCCGTGCTAATTGTGCCAACTCTGTATATTTTAAAGTTGATGCATTACCCTTGCGTAGCGTATCGATCGCACGTCGGGACAAGCCAGTCTGCTCACTTAATGCTTGAAAGCTAGCTATATCTACTAGTTTCATATGTTGTCGTAATATTTCTGTGCGATCACTCATAGTTTTATCGTAGGTTGAATAAATTAAAAAAGTCTTGCTTTGCAAGGCTTTTTTAATTTTTACATTTTAGAAATTAATTTTGCTGCCAGCAAGAGTGAGGCATTATAGTAATAGGTCAGAATTTAAAGTCACGTTTAGATCTCTGTTGGGATTAATCGAGGCAAGGGTTACGCTATCACGTCCCAAAAATAGACCAAGTAATGTCCCGATGCCTGCGCCGCCAAGGACTTCTTCTGTGGCGATCGCCCGATCTCCAGTTACAGCCGCAATCGCCGCCGCCGCTGCCGCACCAAGAGCAGCATTTTGGACGATTTTGCCCGCGCTGATACCTTTATCGACTTTCTCTGAAGTAGTGACTATCCTAGAAGTACCATTGATTGCCACACGTCTTCCAGTAGCAAATACAAGTTCACTTGCAAAGAATTGAGCGCCTCCTGATACAGTACGCAATTCTCCAACTACTTGTGTACCCGCAGGAATTAAGATTACGCTTTGGGAATTAGCAATGTTCTGTCCCACTGTTAAGGTTAAAGGTACTTTTTCATCAGGTCCTAGCAAAATCTTATCTTTGGAATATTGCACAGCAATTGTATTGCCTGCGGGAATTCTGAGTTGATTTTGGACTGGTGGGGTGGTGTTATTTTGCCCGACAATAGAGGGTGATGGGATCACATTGACCTGCCCAGATCTTACCAATGCTTGATAGATAAATGCAGCCACTTCGGCTCTAGTTGCAGGCTGGTTCGGATTCAAGAACAACACATTTGGATAGTTAACTACCAAACGATTTTCCGTTGCTGCGGCTACACTATTTCTAGCGTAGTTAGGAATACTAGCTGCATCCGAATAGGTTTGTAAAATTGTTTCAGGAGCTTGACTGCTGGAATAGTTAAGTCCATTCGCTAGAGACACTAAAATCTGTACGCGAGGAATGTTTTGCGAAGGCTCAAAAACATTACCTGGGTATCCAGATAAAAAGCCTGTTGTATATGATTTTTGAATTGCAGAGGCTGCCCAATAGTTAGAAGAAACATCAACAAATGTTACTCCCCCACGAATTGGTGATTTGTTAGTTGCTTTACTAATAATTGCTGCAAATTGAGCTCTTGTTACGGGATCATTTGGACGAAATCCCCCATCAGGAAATCCTTTAAGAATATCTCTAGAAGCTAACTCCTGAATGAAAGGTTGTGCCCAATAGTTAGTAGATACATCATTAAATGTAGTCTGAGCAAATGCAGATGTTGCGGTAATTAAAGGCAATGTAGAATTCCCAATAAAACTAACAGCAATAAGTAATACAGTGCTAGAAGATCTGGATAGATTTGCCATTTTAATTTTTTCCTATATACATTCATGTATGTCCTAGAGACAGACTGTATATGTTACTTAAATGTTCCTAATAAATCTTTTGATTTGTAATACTTGATTTAAAAATTCTTTGTAAATGTAGAAATAGAACTAATCAAATATACAATTTTTTAAATATCTGTATAACGGCGTTAATTTAAGCTGTTAAGTCAATCAAATCAAACGTGATATTTTTTAAATAAATGCTTTGATTTAAATTTAAACAAAGAATTTGTAAAACTTTCCGCTGTATTATCAAGCAAAATTTTGTAGCAGTGAAATCAAAAAAATGTCAAGTAATCTATATACCAAACACAAAAATTGTCGAAAATATCGACAATATTGGAGAGAAGTTTTTCTTCTCTGTTTTTTCTGGTTCAACCATTATAAAGATTGCTATATGATAGAGATAAATAGCTAGAATTCTTGACAGTAAGCCTTGACATTTCAATTTGACTCTATTCCCGATGCCCTTAACGACCTCAAATCTGGTCGTCTCATCGTCGTTGTCGATGATGAGAATCGTGAGAACGAAGGCGATTTAATTGGTGCAGCCCAATTTGCTACCCCTGAAATGGTGAATTTTATGGCGGTCAAGGCAAGAGGCTTAATTTGTCTTGCGATGACAGGCGATCGCCTTGATCAATTGGATCTGCCATTGATGGTTGATCGCAATACAGACAGCCAGCAGACAGCTTTCACCGTGAGTATTGATGCGGTGGATGGAACATCCACAGGCATTTCCGCTGAGGATCGTTCGCGCACTATTCAAGCAGCAATTAACCCGAATACTCGCCCTAATGATCTTCGTCGCCCAGGACATGTGTTCCCATTGAGAGCGAAAGATGGAGGGGTACTCAAGCGAGCAGGACATACTGAAGCAGCCGTGGATCTTGCGCAAATGTCATGGCTATATCCCGCAGGTGTAATTTGCGAAATTCAGAATGATGATGGGTCAATGGCGCGTCTACCTGAACTAATCGAATATGCCAAGCTGCATAATTTGAAGTTAATCAGCATTGCTGATCTGATTAGCTATCGGCTGTTGCACGATCGCTTTGTGAAGCGAGAGGCGATCGCCAGTCTGCCATCTTTGTTTGGTAACTTTCGTGTGTATGGTTATCGCAATAGCCTCGATAATACTGAGCATTTAGCGATCGTGAAAGGTGATCTGAAAGATTTTCCTGAACAAGAAGTTTTAGTCCGAGTTCATTCCGAATGTTTGACAGGCGATGCCCTTGGGTCATTGCGTTGTGATTGTCGTGGGCAATTACAAAGCGCATTGAAAATGATTGAATTTGCCAATTGGGGAGTAGTTATTTATCTACGGCAAGAAGGTCGTGGGATTGGCTTGATTAATAAAATTAAGGCATATTCCCTTCAAGATGGGGGGCTAGACACAGTTGAAGCCAATGAAAAACTTGGTTTTGGTGCTGATCTTCGTACCTATGGTATTGGAGCGCAAATTTTGCATGATCTGGGGATCAAAAAGATGCGTTTAATTACAAATAATCCCCGTAAAATTGCTGGGCTTAAAGGTTTTGATATTGAAATAGTAGGGCGCTTACCACTATTAATTGAGACTAATGAGTATAACCTCCGCTATCTTGAAACTAAAGCCGAAAAACTAGGACATTTATTGTTGCAGACCAAGTTAGTGACTTTAGCTGTTCGTTGGACGGACGATAAATCTCCCGAATTACTGGATCAGTTTCGAGAGGTTGCGACAACTAATGATCTCCTCTTGCAAGAAGAGACATCTATTGTATTGGCTAATTTGTTTGCTAATGCCGATTCTCACGATAGGGCTGAAACTCCTTTACTAAATCACAATTCAGTGAAAGAGCTTGATTATAATTTCACGATTGTCCATTTAGGATTTGATAGCTCTAATGAGGTAGCTGAAGACTGGTACACAGAAACAAATCATCCCTATCGTCAGGTGATCGTGCGGATATTAAAACATCTCAAGCAATGGAAACAGGTGAAGACTTTTAAATTCTATGTAGCTAATAATAATGTCGATTTACCCGAAAAATTTGTCGAGACAATAAATCTTGGTCTGGCTTGGCATACGCCTTGGCTGACGGATTACCTTTATGAGTGGTTTAACGTTTTCCACCACGACGGCGACGATCTTGCCATTCTAGATAAGTAAGATAGCCAACACCACCTGTGGCCATCGCGAGTAATATTACGGCAATCCAGAAAAAAGAGTTGAAAACAATAGCTTCTGACATAAAAATTTTGGGGTTTTTCCTTTTAAAACTTTTAAAACTTTTTTAAATTTTGTTAATAGTTTAAACCGTATCGTATCGCCCTTGTATTTTTCAAACTATAGCTAGAACTAATCAAACCCAAATTAATGAAGGGGGAGCAAAGCGCCCCCTTCATTAATTTGGGTTTGATTTCCACAATACTTTTAGGTAATCACGCACATCAAAGAAATCATGCCAAGGAATATATGTATGTTGTTGTTGATCGAGATATGAAGCAAGGCGATCGCGTGCAAATACCGTTAGTGCATAAAGTGCCATATTCAAATCGGTAATCGAGTCCCCAATGGCGATCGCTTCAGTTGTACCATAGGCTTCGATTACCTTCACTTTCGCAACTAGTTCCGTCCCATATTCGTAATCTGAGTAAAGTTGCAGATATGCCTGACTGGGATCAATGGCGATCCCGTGAATAGCATGAACGCGCTGTTTTAGATCTCCTACATTTCATAAAACCCGCGAAGCTGATTTACCCGCAAAGCGGTTTTTATTAAGTATTAAAAAAATTATCCAAAATCATGAAAATATTAGTTCTCAATGCGGGATCGAGCAGCCAAAAGAGTTGTTTGTATGGATTAGAAGATATATTGCTTGATAATCCCCCTGAACCAATTTGGGAAGCGATCGTAGACTGGACGCATCATACTGGATTTGCCGAAATTAAAGTTAAAACTCATCAGGGCAAAGTTCTCGAAGAAGAAATTGCTGCAACTTCACGCCCAAAGATTATCGCGCATATGTTAGAGACTTTGTGGAACGGAGAAACCGCAGTTATTAAAGAACCTTCAGATGTAGATATCATTGGTCATCGGGTTGTTCATGGTGCGGCAGAATATTGTCAAAGTACAGTTATTAATGAAGAAGTAAAAAAGGCGATCGCGAAACTCTCAGTCTTTGCCCCTGTCCATAATCCTGCGAATTTAGAAGGCATTGCTGCAACGGAAAATGTATTTGGGAATATTCCTCAAGTTGCTGTATTTGATACTGCTTTTCACGCCCACTTATCTCCTGCCGCCTACACCTACGCAATTCCCACAAAATATACAGATAAAGGGATTCGCCGCTATGGTTTTCATGGGATCAGTCATCAATATTGTCGCGATCGCGCCGCCCAAATTCTCAATCGACCAGTTAACAATTTACGCTTGATTACCTGTCATTTAGGAAATGGTTGCTCCTTAGCCGCGATTCGTAATGGTCATAGTATTGATACAACCATGGGATTTACACCTCTCGAAGGTTTGGTCATGGGTAGCCGCTCTGGTTCCATTGATCCAGGGATTATCATCTATTTACTCCGTCAGCCTGATATGGACGTGGATAAATTAGAGCGTTTACTCAATCGTGAATCAGGCTTATTAGGAATCTCAGGAATTTCTGCGGATTTACGCCCCATTCTGCAAGGGATCGCTGAGGTTAATGCTCAAGCGCAACTTGCCTTTGATGTATATGTACATAGTTTGCGATCGCATATTGGCGCAATGTTAGCCAGTCTCGGTGGGCTAGATGCACTGGTTTTCACCGCAGGGGTTGGCGAAAATGCTCCAGACATTAGAGCCGCCACCTGTGCAGGCTTTGCGTTTTTAGGGCTAAAGCTAGATTTGGAGAAAAATAATCAACGGGCGATCGATGTGGATATTGCGGCTCCCGATTCTGCCGTGCGAGTTCTAGTGATTCATACTCAAGAGGATTGGGAAATTGCTAGAGAATGTTGGCAGATCAAGAGACAGCACAAGGCGCTTATCCCTTGATTAAATTTTTTTCTTTCCTTCTTGATCGTAATAATCAGTTTTAACAACTTGTTTTGCTCTAGCGATCGCCAAAGAATTAGATTCCACATTTTCCACAAGCGTAGAACCTGCGGCAATACTCACATTTTCACCAATTTGAATTGGAGCAACTAGTACAGAATTAGAACCAGTTTTGGAGTGATCGCCGATTATAGTTTGATGTTTTTTGAAGCCATCATAATTAGCGGTAATCGTGCCAGCCCCAATATTTACCTGCTTGCCAAGGGTCGCATCACCGAGATAGCTCAAGTGAGCAGCATTAGTGAGATCGCCAATTTTGGCATTTTTAAGTTCCACAAAGTTACCGATGCGGCATTTTTCTCCCACTACCGATTCCCCACGAATCCGCGCAAAAGGTCCAATGCGACAATTATCAGCAATTTGACTATCTTCAATTACCGAGAATTGAATCGTACTATTTTCGCCAACAATGCTGTTAGAGATCATACTTGAAGGACCAATGATCGAACCTGAGCCAACTTTGGTATTACCGCGCAAATGGGAATGTGGCTCGATAATTACATTGGGAGCAAGTTCCACTTGATCATCAATGGTAATCGTTTCAGGAAGTAACATCGTCACACCAGCCCGCATCCATTTTTCTCTAGCTCTCTTTTGCAAAACATCGTAGGCATGGGCTAACTGGATGCGATCGTTAATGCCTAAACTTTCATCAGGATCTTCTAAATCGCTGGCATAAACAGAGTTCAAGTAATCAAATACTTCCGTTAGATAATATTCCTTTTGTGCGTTATTAGTAGTGAGTTTTGGTAAAGCCTGAGCTAGTTCCTGCCAATCAAAGCAATAGACTCCAGTACTCACTCTTTGATTGAGAAGTTGCTCAGGAATGCAATCGCGATGCTCGATGATGCGTTCGATCTTCATGTCGCGATCGCAAAATACGCGACCATAGCCTGTAGGATTTAGAAGAATTGCTGTGAGTACAGTTGCCGAAGCTTTATGTTGACGATGGCTATCGATTAAAGCTTGGATCGTCTCCGTTCGCATTAAAGGTGAGTCTCCCGTGAGGACAACTAATTCGCCTTCAAAACCTGTTAACGGTTCCAATAGTTGTTGAATCGCATGACCCGTTCCTAATTGTTCCGCTTGTTCGGCAAATTCTAAATGTGGGTAATCAGCGAGGGCAGCACGGACTTGATCGCTGCAATAACCCACGATCGCAATACGGCGATCGGCTTTAAGGGCATCTGTAACATTGAGAACTCGCTCAACTAAGGATTTACCACCGAGCGGTTGTAATACTTTCGGTAAAGCTGACTTCATGCGTGTCCCTTTACCCGCCGCCAAAACTGCTACTGCTAACATGATTTTCCTATTTCTCCATTAATTACTAAATTAAAGCCCCTGACTTCTAGTTCCTCCCGCAACGGCAAGATCTCCCCCTCTCCCTTTGGGAGAGGGGGGGTGAGGGCTACCCGTTCGGACGACTCATTTGTTCAAGATTGAGAACTTCTGCTAATTGCTCCTCGGTCATCAAACCTTTGTTTAAAACGATTTGACGCAAAGATTTACCTGTGGCTAAGGATTCCTTTGCCACATCTGCCGCATTTAGATAACCAATATGGGTATTTAATGCTGTTACAAGAGATAGACTACCCTCGGCATAGGCAAGACATCGATCTTCTACTGCCGTAATACCTCTGATGCACTTAGTCGCCAAAGTATCGATCGCCTGTCCTAAAATCTCAATGCTATGAATCAAATCGTAGGCAATCAGGGGCATCATTACATTTAGTTCTAATTGTCCAGCCTGTGCAGCAAAGGTGATCGCAGTGTCATAACCGATTACCTGATAACAAACCATATTTGTCATCTCGGCAATTACAGGATTATATTTTCCGGGCATAATCGATGAACCGGGTTGAACGGGTGGCAACTGGATTTCCCGCAAACCTGTTTTTGGCCCTGAATCCATCAAACGCAAATCGTTAGCAATTTTGCTAGTGTCTTGGGCGAGGTTGCGGATAGCGCCTGATATATTCACAAAGGGAGCCATACTTTGCATCGCTGCCATTAGGTTGCTAGCAGAGGTTAGTTCAAAGCCTGTTATTTCGCTCAGCTTTTCGGCAACGCGATCGCAATATTTGGGATGGGTATTTAACCCTGTTCCTGAAGCACTACCGCCTAGCCCTAGTGACTTTAAATCATTAGCAGCTAAGTGAATACGTCTAATATGATCGCTAATAATTTGGGCGTAGGCTTGGAATTCATCCCCAAGTCTTACAGGTACGGCATCCTGTAAATGGGTTCGTCCCGATTTGACGATCCCTGCAAAGGTGATCGCTTTAATGCGCAACTGTTCGTTGAGGTTAGCCAAGGCTGGAAATAACCCATGATCTAGGGCTAATAATGCACCAATCCTGATTGCTGTGGGGATGACATCATTCGTTGATTGCCCATAATTTACATGATCGTTAGGATTTACATTTTGATAATTGCCTTTCACATCACCCAAAATTTCAAGGGCGCGATTGGCTAATACCTCATTAATATTCATGTGATGCGATGTCCCAGCCCCTGCTTGGTAAATATCCACCACAAATTGATCGCGCAAAGCTCCATCTAATATCTCATCCGCCGCCGCCGCGATCGCCATGCCCATACCGACAGGAATACAACCAAGTTCGGCGTTAACTAATGCAGTTGCTTTTTTGATCAGTAAGCCAGCATCAACAAAGGTGGGGAGAGGCTTGAGTCCACTAATTTTAAAATTATCGATCGCCCTAACGGTTTGGATACCATAGTAAACATCATCAGGTAGGGACATTTCCCCCATGGAGTCGCGTTCAGTTCTGGTCATAGTTTTATGAGGCTTTTAGCTCTTGGCTTTTAGCTTATGGTAGTTTAGATGGTTTGGATTAAATCGATTAAGATCATTGTCATTTTTTTGCGATCGTCCCGTCAAGATAAAAAAGAGATGCGCTAAGCACATCTCTTTTTTAATTGTTTCTAGAGTTAGGACTTGATGAACTAGAACTAGTAGGACTTGGCGAACTAGTAGTAGTTGGTGAACCATCAGGAGTCGTTGAACTCTCAGGATTTGAGGAAGGTATTGGTGGTGTTGACACCTTCGGCAAGGGTTTAGTTTGTGTGGGTACAGGTTGCGCTGGCTTGGTTTCTGGCTTTGGTGTGGGGATAAGATACAAAACCGTTGCTGCGATCGCTAAACTGATTATCCCAGTGATTGCGGGTACTGCCTGACTATTTAATTGAGACTGCGATCGGTAGTCCGAAATCTGGGTAACTAAACGCAAATCAGGCAAAGTCGTCGCATCGCAACACAAGCGATCCAGACTCTCCATCAAGTCAAAAAGCTGAATCGTATTTAGTTTAATTTCAATCTTTTGGGTGGTATTTGCATTAGCTTCATCGGCTGTAATCGATAGCAAATGAAGATTTTTCCCCTCTGGCTCTAGACGAACCTGCCCTTTAGGGATTGTCAAAGGAATATTACTTTTTAAAGCTTGAGCATATGCCCCAACAATTTTAACTAATGCTTTCAGAAGATCGAGACCACCTTCGATAGCTTCTGGCTGATGGCTGAAGCGGCAACTAAATCCACTCAGAATTGATAGAGTGTCCCCAGAGGTGCTAATGCCATCAATTAATAAAGTACAACTTGGCAAACTATAGCTGCGTTGAATCATTAGGCGATCGCTCCATCAAACAGACTATTCCATAGACGATATTCACCAGCAACCCCACTACATAGCAAAAGTCGGGTTAATAGCTGCAAGGCTAGTTCACGGATATCTTCATTATTTAGTGGGGTAGGCGATCGCATCCGACCGATATATAGCGACTTGAAGCGATCAATATAAGTCTCTAAATAAGCCTGATTTTGCTGCAAACCTAATGCCTCAATTTTGCCTTCACTAATTTGCTGCTGCGTACTAATCAAAAAGCGTAAACCCATATCTAGCTGCTTAGTCAAAGTACAGACGATCTTCACTAAAGCCTTGAGCTCATCCCAGCTAAGACTAGCTCTCTGGTAGTTGCGTCGCAATGGATTAGTGTTACGCAGTCGCCAAAAAGCAACACGACTAGGAATCGTCTTTTGTAAACCTAACTGCTCGATCAAGACCAACATTACCTCAACCGCTTCTAAATCCAGCGCCTCGATCGCTAGAAGCAGATGATCAATATCCATACGGACACTGCGGGGACAACCCCGAACAAAGTCTTGAGGAACGTGTAAATCGAGGATTTCTGGAGCCGAAATATTTAACTGCATAATTCGCAGTGAAGTTGAACCTAATAGAGTTTACCCAGTAAGAAGGCTTTCAGCTACAAGCAATTTATCTAAAGATACAACAAGCCAGTAGCTGATTGCTTCAACCTTAAGCTTGGCGTGAGTAGTACTCAATAACCAGCAATTCGTTCACTTGCAATGCAACCCATTCGCGTTCAACAACGCCATTGACTTTGCCAGTAAACTTAGCCTTGTCAAATTCCAAGTGGCTAGGAATGTTAGACAGACCTGGGAATTCGAGGTTGCGCTCAACGATCTTTTTCGATTTTTCGTTGTCTTTGACGCTAATTACTTCACCAGGACGAACACCGTAACTAGGAATGGTGACGCTCTTACCATTAATAGTGATATGTCCATGATTTACCAGTTGGCGCGCCGCAGGAATCGTTGGTGCTAAACCCAAACGAAAAACGGTATTGTCTAGACGCATTTCTAGCAATTGCAACAATACAAGACCTGTAGAACCCTTAACTCTTCTAGCGCGACGCACATAGCGCAGCAGTTGAGTTTCGGTCAGACCATAGTTAAAACGTAATTTTTGTTTTTCTTCGAGACGCACTGCATACTCAGAACGCTTTTTGCGATCTTGACCATGTTGTCCAGGTGGATATGCGTGCTTAGGTTGTTTGCGACTTAGACCGGGAAGCTCTCCGAGTCTTCTGACGATTCTGAGGCGCGGACCTCTATAACGGGACATAGCTCCTTCCTTGTTACTGTTGAAAACTTGACAGCCTATCTAGTATATGGCAATTTTGCTAAAAAGCTTTACAAAAAAATGAGTTTTGGATCAATGGTTGTTTATAGTCGCTTGAACCGATTTATATACTTTTAACAAGCAGTGCAGATAATAGTTACTTGCACTGCTTTTGTTTGTTGCTACAAAATGATATGATCTCTCAAAAGTCTCGATATTTAAAGGTTGTTGAGATCGTTAGGGCAAATCTATGGCAGACAATTCAGGCAATTTTTGGGGAGGCTTTCTCTTTGGAGCTGCTATCGGTGGCGCAGTGGGCGCACTAGTAGCGCTAAAACTTAGTGAGCCAGATAATGAGATCGCCGATCGCCAGTCCGAAGGTGATCCACTCCTTGATAAGCCTCAAACATCTAATGAATTTGCGCGACGAAATCTAGAAAAGAAAATTGCTCAACTAAATGCAGCGATCGACTCAGTAAGCCAAGAACTGGCCGCAACTGAAGGTAAAAATGGTCGAAAACAAATTGTTGAGTCCCTAAGCGATTTAAATGTTGATGATAAGTAACGATCAAACACGATCAAAAAAATCCTGATTTTTACTGTGTTTTAGTAGAATGATGGTAGTTATTTTCTTTAGTTGTTTCACAACCTAACAAAACTCCTATGGCATTTATTATTGTTGACACAGTTGCAAAATTTCTCCAAATCTATTCGATTCTCCTCATTATTCGCATTTTACTAACTTGGTTTCCCACTGTTGACTGGTACAAGCAACCCTTCGCTACCCTTAGCCAAGTTACCGATCCCTATCTAAACTTGTTTCGCTCGATTATTCCTCCTTTAGGTGGCATGGACTTTTCTCCGATCTTGGCATTTTTAGCGCTTAACCTTTTGCAAAGCACGATTCTACCCTTGGCAGCAAGAGCGAGTATGGGCTTTTAGGGTAAGCTTAAACTAAGCTTATTTATGCTGGTTCACGTTAGGAAATATACATGACGGGTTTGTTAGATTTGAGCGGGAAAACTGCTCTTGTGACTGGGATTGCCAATAATCGCTCGATCGCTTGGGGTATCGCCCAAAAGTTACATGAGGCTGGCGCTAAACTTGGTATTACATATTTGCCAGATGATCGCGATCGCAACAAAGGTAAAGTTGCCGAATTGACCGATCCCTTAGCACCAGATTTTTTATTACCTTGTAATGTACAAGACGATACCCAAATAGATTCATTGTTTGCCTCAGTTGCCGAAAAATGGGACAAAATCGATGTTTTGATTCATTGTCTTGCCTTTGCCAATAAAGAAGACCTAACTGGCAACTTTTCAGACACTTCCCGCGCAGGATTTCAACTCGCTCTCGATGTAAGCGCTTACTCTTTAATTCACCTAAGCCGCGCTGCTAAACCCCTAATGAAAGACGGCGGTAGTGTGATCACGCTCACTTATATTGGAGGTGTCAAAGTTGTGCCTAATTACAATGTTATGGGTATCGCTAAGGCTGCGCTAGAAATGAATGTTCGCTACTTAGCCTCAGATCTAGGTTCTAGTAATATTCGCGTTAATGCAATTTCCGCAGGACCAATTCGTACCCTCGCTTCGGCAGCGATCGGTGACATTCACAAAATGTTACATCATGTCGAAGAAACCTCTCCCCTCAAGCGTCTTGTTACTCCTGAAG
Source organism: Pseudanabaena sp. UWO311 (assembly GCA_943371975.1). Taxonomy (GTDB): domain Bacteria; phylum Cyanobacteriota; class Cyanobacteriia; order Pseudanabaenales; family Pseudanabaenaceae; genus Pseudanabaena. The sequence continues at coordinate 28,861 of CALRWX020000049.1, forward strand.
ACGTGGGTAATGTGGCAACTTTCTTGGCAAGCGACCTGTCTAGCGCTGTAACTGGGCAAATTATTTATGTGGATGCTGGCTACGAAGTTATGGGTGCTTAACTATTACTTGCCAATTAGGAATGCTTAATTTGTGTAGGCTGTGTTGGTGCAACGCATCAATTAGGTAAAGATGATGGGTTACTTAATCGCTAACCCATCCTACATTTAGCTCCAATGATTTATTTGTAGTACCGCAGGTCTCTTGCCTGACATTATGGAAAGCGATGCAGATTAAAGTTCTTACAAGACAAATCTTTTAAACAATTCCCATGCAAACGGATATCTTCAAAGAGCTATTTCCCCTCTTCGATCCAGCTAGTGTCGAGACTTTGGAATGGCTCCTATCGGAAGCTGTAGAACGAGATTATCCTGCGGGACGGGCTGTATTGATGGAGGATGCTTGGGGCAATGCTGTCTACTTCGTCCTATCTGGTTGGCTGAAAGTTAGATTTTTGAGAAGCCAAGATGCGACGACTCTGGCTATACTATCCCACGGAGACTTTTTTGGGGAAATGGCAATTCTAGATGAGTCACCACGCTCCACAGATGTTGTTGCTTTTACATCAGTGCGAGTTCTGAGCATTCCTGCTCAAAAGTTTATTCAGTTTTTATTCAAAGATCCGCAATTGCATCATCGGATGTTGCAGTTAATGGTGCGCCGTTTACGCAAAACCAATCAGCGCACTCAGCTTCGTCAACAAGTGCCTGCGGTAAGGATTGCCTCTATTTTGACGAGTCTGGCCGAAACCTATGGTAGTAAGACTGATGTAGGTATTAATATTTTCAATATTCCTATACAGGATATTGCCGATCTTTCAGAAGTTAGTCCTGAAGACATTACTAAGGTGTTGGACAAACTGAAAGAAAAGGGTTGGATTGCGATCGATCTTAAGCGTCAGGTGATGAGTATCCTCAACGAAAAACAAATGTTGCAATTAGCCGCATTTCGCTAAATCAATACTACGGACAAATTGGGGCAGAGATGGAGCCGTAGTTACAAAGTTTGTGGAAATTAGGGTGTAATTTAATTGAAGTAAGGTCTAAATCTAACAGGGAAATAAAGCGTTCAAGGAGATGGCGATTGAAAGCTGAGCGTTTA
>CALRWX020000050.1:0-29676 GCA_943371975.1 Pseudanabaena sp. UWO311
AGAGTATTTTGCGGTCTATTGGTGCAAGAAATTATCCTGATTTGCTCAATTCTCTTGAAGATGCTTTTAATAGTCTTTCTAGTTCAGATTTTCTCTCTTGGTTTACTCATTCCTGCTACTGCACCTCACTAGACTGAAATTTGCTATATCTTTAAGAGCTTACTAGAGCAACTAACACAATAAATTGTTAGATATCCTTAAAAGTATCTTTTAAAACAGTACGAGCTGCCAATTGACTTCTTGTCGAAGATAGTATTTCCGCTTCCCGTCGCAATCTAGCAGCAGTATCACAGGTTTCTAGTAAGGATTGTTGCTCTAAACTAGCTCCTTGAAAATTGCTGGCTACCCAGTAGGACAACTCAATTGGGCTGCGTGGAATTTTGGGGATTTCAATCTCTTGATCAGTAAGCTTTTGTGAAAGACGGATCACATCGTTTAGTAATTCCCGTACTTCTGTCGCTAAAAGGTAGGGCGCATCATTACTTGGTTCATCTTGAATCCACTCCACTAACCCCACGCGATAAGGAGTCTCTCGTACATACTCTAATACTCGAAATCGCTGTTGCCCCATGGTCAACAGCTTAAAGCGATCATCTGGCAAACGATGATACTGCACAATTTGAGCAACGCAACCAATATTTGCAGGTTTACCAGTCTCTGAGTCCCACATCAGTACGCCAAACATGCGATCGCTTTCTAAAACGGTATTGATCATCATCCGATAGCGATACTCAAAAATATGAAGTGGCAAAGACTGTCCGGGGAACAGTACCAACTCAGGCAATGGGAATAGAGGTAATTCTCTAACTGAAATTGATGATGAAGTCATTGTTAGTAAACTTGGCACTAGTTAAGACGTTCTACCTAGTTTAGCTTGAGTTTTATATAAATTTGCTCTCAATCTCATAACGCGACTTATAGCCAAAGCCCCAAAGAAAGCAGCGGTGCTTCCCACCGCTACTCTCTTTGAGATACAGCAGTTTTAATTTCGCCAAATTGATTGCTAAAGAGAGGTATGCAATCAATGCTGACTAAGCTTTGGGTGTTTTTTCTGAACTAGGACTTATCGCAGTTTTCAGTCAATAAGTGTACGAGTTTCCGATTCAGAAAACCATCCCAAAATATCATTAAGGGATACAGAATCCAAAGCTTGAGCAACAACATTATCTAAAGCTTCACGAGAACGTGGTTTATGCTTACGAATGAAAGCTTTCAACTTAGACCACAACAATTCAATCGGGTTAAAATCAGGAGAATAAGTCGGTAAAAATATAACTGTGGCTTTAACTGACTCAATTAAAGCTCTGACAGCTGCTTGTTTGTGAACATTGAGATTGTCCATAACCACAATCGCCCCTTCCCACAACACTGGTAGCAAACATTGCTCAACAAAGCTCAAAAATACCTGCGTATTAGTACCGCCATCAAGTAAAACGCTGGTTAGTACTCCTGATAGAGCCATTGCGCCGATCATGGTGACGTGCTTACCCTTTTTTTTCGGTTGTGCGCCTTTTGCTCTGATTCCTTTATACGCTCTAGCATGACTGCGAGTCATATTTAATCTCATCCCAGTCTCATCAATGAAAACTAATTTCTCGGCTAGTACAGACCATAGCCATACCTTGTAGTTTTTTCGCGCTATTACTTCTGGCTCTTCTTGTTCTGTCGCGTGCATAGTTTTTTTTTATGCGTCCAACCGATGTTCTCGATCAACCTATGCATACTGCTAATACTGATTGGCTTTCCTGTCTCCGCAGACATCAGGTCACATAATTCTGATAGGGTTGCATCGTTCTGCTCTAGCAGAATCTTACTAATTAAAATCTGGTTCTCTGGGGTGGTTTACTTCCTCCTTTAGCTTTGGCTGTTATATCTCCCGTTTCTTTTTTTTGCTTTGTCAGACGCAATACCGTATTTTTCCCCACTTTAAACCGTTTCCCAATGCACCGCATTGAACCCTCTTTTTGTTCATATGCCTCTACTATTCTTTCCCGCAAATCCAACGATATTCCTGACATGTTTTTTGTCCTTTTTTGGTTGCTTTTCTATACTACCTTATGTCCTCTTTTCATTGAAAACTGCGATACTGAGGAGAAATGCAAGCCGAAAAGATAAGTAGCGGCGCAAAGCGCCGCTACTTATCTTTTCGGCTTTATGCTATAAGCAAAACTTACATTGCTATAGCAATAATATTGCTAACTAAATTCTCTTGGATCTTCTTCATTACGGACACGAAATCGAAATCTCGCCTCTTGAATACAGGGACGCATCTGCTCATATAGCTCCCTGACATCTATGGATAAGCGTTCCAATAATATCTTCGGGGCTGATAGATCGCGGGTAATCAGGAGCATATTGCCACTACCCAAGAGACGTTGATTTAATGGCTTTTCGAGATGAATGTCATCAATTTGATAAATTTCCAGAGTCTCAATATCTCTAGAAAAGATTCCGGTTTCAATGACAATTCGTTGCGAGGTAATCAAATAGTGGGTATTAATTGACTTTAGCCAAAACCAAAGCGCTCCAATTCCTAGGGTAAAAACAGCAACTAGTAATCTGCTTACACTACCAATTACAGCAGGATTACCTTTAAATAGAATGCGTTCTTCGGATACAGGGACTTTTGTCATATATATAGTTAAACTAAAAGAGAGCACTAAGCGCTCCCTTTTAGTTTATCTGAATTTATCTGGTTTTCTGCGCCCATACACGGATCGGAAGGCCCCAAACATAAATGAAGCCTTCGGCAGCCTTATGGTCAAACTGGTCAGCACTGGTGTAAGTCGCAAGCCCTTCATCGTAGAGAGAGTTAACCGATTTACGACCAACAATAGTGGCGTTACCTTTATGGAATTTGACTCGAACTACACCTGTAACGCGCTCTTGGCTCTTATCAATAAAGGCATCAAGAGCGGTTTTGAGAGGGCTGTACCACAAGCCGTTATAAATTATCTTGCCGTAGGTTTCTTCAACACTACGCTTGTATTGAGCAAGGTCAGAGGGTAACGCAAGGCTTTCGAGGTCACGGTGAGCATGGATCAAGACCAAAATCGCAGGAGCTTCGTAAATTTCGCGGGACTTGATCCCCACGAGGCGATTTTCCACCATGTCGATTCGTCCATAGCCATTACCACCAGCGATCGCATTGAGTCTGGTAATTAACTCAACTGGCTCAAGAGCTTGACCATCTAGGGATACGGGAAGTCCTTTTTCAAACCCAATTTCGGTATAAGTAGGCTCATCGGGAGTATCAGCGATCGCCTTAGTGAAGTCGTAGATTTCCTCAGGTGGCTCATTCCAAGCATCTTCGAGAGGTCCTGCTTCAATGCTGCGTCCAAGCAGATTGCGATCAATACTGAAAGGAGAAGATTTCTTTACTGGTGAAGGAATCCCAAACTTTTCACCATAAGCGATCGTATCTTCACGACTCATACCCCACTCACGAGCAGGGGCTAGTACCTTAATGTCAGGATTTAGAGCAGCGATCGATACGTCAAACCTTACTTGATCATTACCTTTGCCTGTACATCCATGAGCGACAGCATCCGCGCCATATTCTTCAGCAGCTTCCACTAAAATTTTAGCAATCAGAGGACGTGCTAAAGCTGTAGTCAAAGGGTAGCGATTTTCGTAAAGCGCATTGGCTTTAATCGCAGGGAAGGCATAGTCTGTAACGAACTCTTTAGTAACATCTCTGACTAGAGAAACCGATGCTCCCGAATCCAGAGCTTTTTGCTTAATGGGAGCTAACTCATCACCTTGTCCCAAATCTGCTGCAAGGGTAATGACTTCTTCGACACCCCATTCTTGCTTCAGATAAGGAATGCAAACCGATGTATCAACGCCACCCGAATACGCAAGTACGACTTTCTTCGCCCGACCCATGTATCTCTCCTAAACCGATTTCTAAACCTAAAAAAATTAGCCCGGGTACTACGCCTATCTCAAGCATCCCTTAGTGCTGCTGTCTTCCGACCCTGACACGATTCGGGCGTTGCGATCGCGTAGATCCGAGCCACTTATAAGACTAGCACTAAGTGTGAAAGTTGAAACTAAAAACTAGGTAATTGTTGCCAAATCCATACATAAATAACTAAAGAAGGCGGCGCAATGCGCCGCCTTCTTTATATTGCCAGATTTTGCATTGATTGCTCTAGCTGATTCCATAAGTCAGAAATTTGGGAGTAAGCTTCTTGAGATGAAAGCCTACCACCAGTTTCTAGGGCGCAAATAATACTGACGCGATGGGAGAACTCTTGCAAGTTAGCGTTAAACATCAGGTTCTGTGGCGTAAATGTGCCGTAGTAACGAGACTTAGGAAACATAACTTTGTTACCTCCTTAGGTTTACAACTCAGGGTAATTAGATGAGGTCGCCTTAAGCTCCTAAAAGGTTGAAACAGCGCAACTATGATAGTTGCATTACCTTTTTTCGCGATTTTCTGGCGGCTTTTTTAATTCAATAGGCACTGACTATTTTATTAACCTAATCTTAACCTAGATTTAACTTATTATGATGCTTAGATTTGTGATGAGTTCCCGACATACCACACTACATCCATTGATTGTCACCAAAAGATCATTAAAACCAAAAAACTGTGGCATGACAAGAAAGAGTCTAGAAAATTATCGCAAACTAAAAATTATGGTATTTGGACCAGCGATCACCATTATGAATCGGCTGCAATATTCCCAGAAGTTTGTTCTGATCAGTTTGCTATTTATTTTGCCATTAGCTCTAGTCCTAAATTTTCTACTATTAGAACTCGATAGCCGTAATGAGTTTACCCAAAAAGAGATTTATGGTAAAATGGAACTCTAAAACGCTTTGATAGGATTTATCGTGGCTTTCCAATTGAACTAGAAGAAGAAATTTCTAAGTTTCTATCGCAAAAGCAAATTAATAATGAATTACGGCAACTCTATCAGGTGGAACGTTTATGTGAAGTAATATGCCAAAATGTTGATGCCTCAGCAACCAATATTCGTCAAGTAGTTATGAAAGATTTGCGATCGCAAATTGGCACAAAAAAATTATGATGACATCACCTTACTAGTTCTTAAGCAGCAATAAAAAAGCACAAAAAAGCCTCGCAATGCGAGGCTTTTTTGTGCTTTAGATTTATACGCTAACAGGTTCAGGAGCATTGCGGAAAGCGCCAACAGAAGCTTTGTTAAATACTTGAGCAAGCTGACGAGGAATGCGATCGCACCAGCTCTTCTTACCATAGACATACCCAGCAATTAAAGGCAATGCTACAGTTGCTTCGGAGTAAACCATTTGTTCTTGGACAATATCAACTTTACCCCAAGAATGCGCTTCCTTCAAGGTAGAACCAGATAGAGCGCCATCACGTTCATCGGCAACGGTGATTTGGACTGCATACTTGTGCATTGCAGCTTCAAAACCGAGCAATTCGGCGGCAACAACGGTATCTTGAGCAAAGTTTTTAGGCACACCACCACCGATCATGAATAGACCAGTGTGCGGGCTTGCCAACTTGCATTGAGTGAGTTCACGGAAGTCTTTTACAGAGTCAATGCTGACATGTTCTTCGGGAGAGTTCCACTGATGATGCACTAAGCCAAAACCTGCGGAACAATCACTGAAGGCAGGAACAAAGATAGGAATTTGATGCTCGTAAGCTGCCAAGACGACGGAGTGGCGATTTTTGGCATTCTGATCAAGATATGCGCCCATTTCATGGATGAACTCGCGAGAAGAATAAGCGCGAGGCGGTAGAGAATTTGCTATTTTAGCGATCGTCATGTCACAAACGCGCAGTTCATCTTCATCAATGTAGGTGTCATAAATGCGATCAATTGCATTTTCTCGCAGTACTGTATCATCCGCAAAGGTGTCGCCCACATAGTGGCGGAAGCCAAGAGCCTCAAAAAAGTCTTGATCAACGATATTTGCGCCTGTAGAGACAATCATGTCTGCCATGTTGTTGACGATCAGATCGTAGATAACTCCCTTAAGCCCTGCACTAAATAAAGAACCTGCTAAACATAAAATGATCGCGCAATCCTTGTCTTGGATCATGTTGTCATAGATACGCGCAGCACGTCCAAGATTACGTCCCTGAAAAGCAGTATTCGCCATTGCGTCAACCAAACCAACAACATCAAAAGCCTTGATGTCAATGTGTTCAACAGTCTGTTTAAGTAGTTCGCGTTTCATGGTTCTTTTGATTCCCAGATGTTATGTATTGTAAATGTATGTGTTGTAAATGTATGCAAACCGAACGAGAAATTTCAACAATAGAACAAGCAAAATTACCCCCCTAAAGAATTTGCAGTCTTTGTTACGATGCCAAGTAAATATTTATGGCAGCCAGCATAATTCAAAACATAGATACTGCCAATTCAGTATATTGGGAGTAAAAAACGCTTATCCTAAAGGTTATTTTGGTACTTATTCAGTTTTGAAAATATTTATTCTTCTCTATGGCGAGAAGCGATCGACCTAGGCTGTTAACAGTGGTTACAACCCTAATAGTTAGAAGGTCGATCGAAACATACTAGGTCCTTCACAGGCATCATCCCAAGAAAGAGTAGGATCAGACTCACGCCTGACACCTAATTTTATGTTGAGGAGCCAATCATCACATCCAATCAATAAAACCAGCTTTTTCAATTTTTTATATAACTGAGTATAACAAGTCCTCTATTACAATAGCACTTTTTTATAAAGACAAGCAAAATGGCGCTAGAGGATTTATGTGTCAATAAGTTTAACTATGTATCATTAGACTTCTAGAGACTTAAGCTTCCTTCTTGAAACAAGACAGACGTATTTGATACAGGGACGATCATGATGACAGCGCAGTATCAGGCGGCTCTACATTCCTATGCAGAAGGGCAGTATGAAGAGGCAATGCAGCAGTTTTCAGAACTGTTGTACGAAGATCCTCGTAATCCAAAGCTGCATATTTGGTTGGGCGCAACCTTCCGCAAAGCGGGTAAAATTGAGTACGCCAAAGTTCAGTATCAGCAAGTATTGACTCTCACAGATGATCCAGATTTACTCGATCTCGCTAGTGCTTCCCTAGCTCAAATTCACAACAAATTAGCTCATACAAGCGCAAAATCCGTTAATCAAATAAGTACACAGAAAGAGATAGATATCTTTCATCCTTCTAGCATTGCAGTATTAAAAAAAGATGTTTCTCCAGTTGTTAGTCCACAGGCAAGTGGATTTATTGAAGAAAGCCTAAATCATCATATTGTTACGGGTAAAGATAGAAGTTTGAAGGTCGATGATGCTGCAACTTTGTTGACTGTCACCCCTAACGATGCAAATAAGGAAGACACGCAAAATGGGGATCAGCACAATAATCAGACCAATAATCAAAAAAGCAAACAAACAAGTAAAAAGAGCAAAAACCAGAAAGATAGCAGAGCTAATGCAACTGAACGCGACGTTAATGCTTTAGAAGCAAATTCACTAGCAGACAGCCGTAAAAATGATGAGTTAATACAGGTTTTTAATGATGGGCAAGAATCTTCAGCGATCGCCCTAGAGGACATATTAAAGTTCTCTTCAGTAGGACAGAAAATCACCCTATGGAGTACTTTGTTAGCAACCATTCCAGCAGTTGTTTTAGGCATAACAGCTTATAAGGTGGGAGATGGATTGCTGCTCAGTAGAGTAAAGCAAAATCAGCAATCTGAAGCAATGTCAATTGCCAATGCGACTGGAAGTTTTTTGCAAAAGCAAACTAGTGATGTTGGGGTTATCAAAACTTTACTTTTTTCGACAGAGCTAGGACAGAATAATCTACAAAGTGTAGGACAGATTTTTGGAACTACAAATCCATCGGACATTACCAATAAAATGGTTAAGCTGCAAAATTCTTTGACAATTGCACAACAACGGCAATATAAGCAAATATTAACTAATCGCCTTAACCTTTATAGTCAAGCTTATCCGCAATACGCTAGCATTGCTTTATTTAGCATCAATGGGGAATTAATTTCTCAGTCAAATAGTTCCAATACATTACAGACAATTAATGCTAATACTCTCAGCAAAGTATCTGCTGGGAATAATATTTTGATTGGCAATCCTATAGTTACCAAGGATGGCGCTAATTTTTATGCAGTTACAGCGATCCAGGGTTCCGCAGACCAAAAAGTAAGTATGGTTTTACAAGTTGAGATTCCTGTAAAAGCCTTGACCAGTAATTTAGCTAAAAATCAAACTAATCCTGATGGTAGTAATTTTTATGTAATCGATAGCTCTAATAGATACATCGCTAGTTCTCAATCTGTTCCGATTGGAGAGGACGCTTCTTCAGATTTTGCTATATTGTCGAACTTACGGGCTTTACCATTGTCTGATCTATCGGAGCGCGTAAAGGACGATCGCAGCGTTCAAATCCTTAGTTATTCACCGGTTGCAAATATACAAAGCTATGGCATAAGTTGGGATGTGTTAACGACCATAGATAAAGCTACAGTTATTACAGCGAATCAAAGTCTATTGGTGGTAATTGGTAGTGGTATTGCTGCTACGCCTTTACTAGTTGCAGTGATCGCCTACGCTTTATCAAGACGATTAAGCACGAGGCTTAAAGATATTCGCGCCGCTTTACGGGATCTACGCCAAGGAAAGTCTAGTACTAGTTTTGCTGCCCTTAGTACCAAAGGAAATGATGAACTTGCGGATATTTCTTTAAGCATTAACAGAATGTCTGAACAATTACAGACCATAAAGCTAAAACAAGAACAAGAAAAGCAACGCCTACAGTTGCAAGTGGTCAAACTATTTAAGGTTTTATCAAAACTGGCTAGAGAAGACAAACAAGAATATCAGGAGGCAGATTTATCTAATGAGAGGATCTTATCGTTGGATAAAAAAATTCGTGGGGAGATGGGGCAGCGTAATGCTGAAGTTGAACGCTATCGTAAGCAGAAAGTTGATCTGCAAGATCAGTTAATGCAAATGCTCAAGGATATACAAAAATTAGCTGATGGGGATTTAACCGTTGCCACTACATCAATTGATGGAAATCTCTCGGATGTCGCGATCTTTTTTGATGATGTCATACGTGGGCTGCAAAAGATTGTTGGTCAAATTAAGTCCTCTGCTAGTCAAGTTAATTTATCTCTTGGGCAGAATGAACAAGCGATCGCCAATCTGACTAGTATTTCTCATCGGCAAGTAGATAACGTGACTCGATCGCTAAACGCCACTCAAATGGCTAAGCTATCGGCTCATGAGATCGCTACCAATAGCCAGCAGATAATTCAATCATCACGGCTAGTTGCCGAAAAACTGTCGGACAGTGATAGCTCTATTGATGCGGTGATGGAAAAAGTGAGTGCATTGCAAAGCACTATTACCAATACTGCTAAGAGAGTTAAGCACTTAGGAGAATCATCTCAAAAAATTGCTAAGGCAATTTCTTCGATCAATGAAATTGCGATTAAGACTAACTTTTTGGCAATTAATGCTACCCTCGAAGCGACTCGTACAGGCAATACAGGAATTGAATTTGTGATGGTTGCCGAGGAAGTGGGAAAGCTAGCGACAAGATCAGTTGCGACAACTAAAGAAGTCGAAAGTTTACTCATTGGTATTCAGAGTGAGACTAATGCTGTGATGATGGCGGTTGAATCTGGAAGTAACCAAGCTACCGAAAGTAATACATTAGCGATCGCCGCTAAAGATAGTCTTCTCCAAATATCGCAAATTTCACAGCAGATTGATGGGTTAGTCTTATCTATAGCCGATGCCACGATTTCTCAAGTACAAACATCAGAAGGGGTAGCCAACTTAATGAAAGATATCTCTCATATTGCTAACAGGAATTTAGACGCTTCATCCGAAGCATCTAAATTCCTAAAGACCACGAAAAAATACTCTGGAGATCTACAACAATCTTTGGCAAATTTTAAAACTCGATAAACGACTAGATAATGATTCCTGCCATGACGAAAACAGTATCGCAACAAATAAAAACAACTTTTTCTGAGGAATCTCAATCTTATCTCAGTGAGCTTCATACTCAGATTCTAGAGTTAGATCCTAATCTATCTAATTTTAGTCAACAGATTAGCCAACTGCTCACTACGCATAGGGGACTGCGAGTTTCTGCTATTAAAGCCGATTTTTATACACAAGATTCTCCCTTTGTTTTGACCATAGATCATTTTGAGCAGGTAATTAATCTACTAAGCGATCGCATTTCTAGTATTGATAAAAGCACAAAAGATTTGATGATTGCAGTAATCAATATGACTGCTCAAATGATCAATGAATATTGCTTTGAGTTAGAAAAAAGTTCTGATTGGCTCGAACTCCAAAACAACTTATTTATGCAAATAAGTATCAGTTTGGATTTAGATATTCATGAATCAACAATTAACTATAGCAAGGATGATGAGCATTTTAATCTAGACAAAACTCAAGAAGCTCTACATCTATTTGACATAGAGGAATCATCGAATGATTTACATCAAAACAACAAAGAAAGCCTAAGTAATGCTGATCTTTTTCCGCTAATCCAACTAAATAATTTACAGCTTTATAATCCAGAAGCTTTAAGCTTGGATGAAGACTTATCTCAAGCTCCTAGTGAGGACTCGAAAACTTTATTTCCTAGTTTATCATTCAATGATCTAGAAAGTCCTTTTGATGAGCATTTCGATGAGCAATTTGATGAGCAATTTGATGAGCAATTTGAGAATCTAATTCAGTCTGATGGCGTCAACAACAAACTTTTACTATTAGAACCATTTACACATGAATTATTTACTGAATCAACATTAGATAATGATGATGAAACTAAATCACAGGGTGTAAATTGGAATCTTAGGGAAGAAGATATAGATAGTCCTTGGAATAAATTTTTGTCATTTGAGCCTTGGCTAGAATTAGCTAAGACTGAGAATGGGGGAAACAGTGAAACAGCAAGCTCAACTAAAATGACAAGCTTAGAAGAACTTATTCCAAGTTTAGACATATCTAATTCCCATGAATTCCAGAAGCTCGAGGATAAAAAATCGGATTATGATTTTGAAGAATTAGCCGAAGCTGACAATGCATTTTGGGATTCCTTAGAAGCTATTAAACCCCTTAGAGCTATAGCTAAAATTGATGGCTTTGAAGTGACAATTCAAGATGGATTGCAAGTGGAAGAATCTTTCGCAAATGACAGGTCGCAATTAATTCCTATTACAGTACAGAATTTCTCGACAGATATTGATACAGCGATCGAAGAATCACCAATTTATCAAAATAAAGCTAAGAAGTCCGATAATTCTAGTGATGATCCAAAATTAATAGATTCTGATGATCAGGTATCTATAACCGAGGAGTCAACCTTAGCAAATACTTTTGTGAACACTACATCTTTAATTTCTAAAAGCTCTAAGGCGGATGGCTATTTAGATGTAGATACAGAACTTAGCCAACAATCAGAGTATCACACGTTCAAGATCGATCATGATAAGACGATTCGGATTCCTCTCAACTATTTAGAACTATGGGAAGATTTGTCTGAAGATTTGTTGGTGCGAAAAAGTAATTTAGATATTCATTTAGGAAAGATAAGGTCTTTGTCGGAAGAAGCTCAAACAAACTTGCAGTTATTAGATCCGATTTCCTTTAACCACGCCGAAAAAGCGATCGCAGATTTACAAAACACTTTGCAGCATCTTGCGGATGTACTTGATCTTACTGAGCAAAAAAACTATGCGATGAGTCAGGATGTCCGTAACTTAAGACATAACTTTCGTCAAGTTCTCAAATATCCTATTTCTAGTCTTGTGAGAAAATTTCCCCGAATTTTACGGGACTTGTCATTACAGCATCACAAACAAGTGCAATTGATTGTGCAAGGAGCTGAAATTGGGATAGAAAGAGTTTTGTCGGAAATAGTTGCCGAAACACTTGATTTGTTAATTCGTAATACTTTTGAGTATAGTATTGAATCAAGCGACGAGAGACAAAAGAAGGGAAAGTCATTACAAAGTAAAATTGAAGTTTTCACTACTCAAACTGATGAAAGTACAATCATTACGGTGAGTGATGATGGGCAGGGACTTAACCATTTATCTAGTGATATTTCATACTTAGAAAATATTTCTAAATTAAGTGATATTAGGAGAAAGTTACTAGATGTGGGTGGCACGATTACTGTATATTCCGATATTAATAAAGGGACTCAATCAATAGTAACCTTGCCCAATATGATTTCCTTACTGCGGGTATTACTGGTTGATATTGACAATATATGTTTGGCAATTTCAAGTAAGGTAATTCTTGAGGTGATGCCTATGGAATCTCACCATAGCTCTACTAATGGAGAGCAAGAAAATTTGCTATGGCGCGATCGCGTAATTCCCGTTGTGCGTCTCAACTCTTTATTCAAGTTGAATTGTCAACAGAACGTCAATCAGTTAACTAATCAATCATCCAACTTCAACCTAGAAGGTTCTAAACCTGCGAGTGCAGTTCCTTCATTTCTGATCATTCAGTATGAACATAATTGCTTTGCACTGCAAACTAATGGCTGCTGGCAAGAACAAGAAGCAACATTACATCAAATCGAAGGAAATATTTCTCTCCCAAACCTATTTCTTGGTGCAGTAATTTTAGGAAATAATCAAGCGATCGCCTTAATTAATCATGCAGAATTGATCAACCAATGCTTGCGATCACATCCTCATATTGGCGTACTAAATGCTCAAAATGATGATTTTAATTTCAATAATTCTAGTATAAATAATTTAAGCAGCCTCTCGAAATTGTTTGGAACGGCAGATTCAAAACAAGAGACTGATATTTCAGAATTATCAGATCGACCAGTCAGAGATTTTGAGCAGTCTTCTGAGCCTGAAAATTTGGAAAGCTCTGGCATTTTTATCAGTAATCTATCCGATGGACGTAAGATGCAGTTGCGTCAATCTAAAGTCCTCATCATTGAGTCTTCAGCAAATATACGGCGCTATTTAGCGATGACATTGGCTAGAGCAGGTTTTTTAACTGAGCAAGTCCAAGACGGAAGGGATGCGATCGCTTTTCTGAAGGAACGTTTACGAAACAGATTAGATATTGATCTAGTGATAGCTGATTTAGAGCTACCTCATATGGATGGATTTAAGCTCTTAACAGAACTACGAGCAGATCCATTTCTGCATAATTTACCAATAGTGGTACTAACGGCTCAGAATAATGAGAAATCCCAAAAACTAGCGTTAGAAATGGGAGCAAATGCCTATTTCAGTAAGCCATACCGTGAACAAGAACTAGTTAGGACTCTACAGGAACTTGTCTCAAAATAGAAAAGAAGGGGCGCGTTGCGTCCCTTCTCGTTAAATGGTTCCCTTAAATAATCCTTGAGGTTTAAATAGTAATACTAAAATCATGATTACTAAACCAATACCTAGTTTGTAATCTGTACCGATGCAATATTTCTGTAATTCCCCCAGAGCCGTAGGGCAAGTAGTTGCAACCTCTTGGGAGATGCCGACAATTAGCGCACCAGCGATCGCACCATAGGGATTGCCAATCCCACCAAGAATCACCGCCGCAAACATTGGCAAAATCAAGAACCAGCCCATATTAGGACGCAAATTGGTAATTAAGCCATACATGCTACCCCCAAAGGCGGTCATGCCTCCTGCAATTACCCATGTCCAAATAATCACGGCATTCACATTAATTCCCGCTACCTTTGCAAGTTCGGGGTTATCAGCAACTGCTCGCATCGCTTTACCAATTTTGGTGTTCTGTAGTATGTAATAAAGTCCTGCGATTACAGCGATCGCTGCCACGATGACCACGATTTTATTACGGGTAATCGCTAAGCCAAATACATCGATCGCAGGGAAAGTTGGCAGATTATATTTCTGTGGTTTCGCACCCCAAACTAGGACGATCACATTACGAATAACCAGTGCTAAACCAATAGATACAATCATCATCGTAGTTGAGGTGGCTCGTTTGGCGCGTAATGGCTGCCAGAGAATTTTTTCGCAGAGTAAAACTATGGCGATGGAGATACCACTTCCTAAGGCGATCGATAACCAAATATCGAGTTTGAGGGTGGTATTGGCGAGGAAGGCAAGATATGCACCGAGGGTGAGAATGTCGCCGTGGGCGAAGTTGGCAAGGCGTAGGATGCCATAGGTAAGCGTTAAACCGACTGCGGCTAGGGCAATAATGCTGCCGACAGCGATACCATCAATGGTTGATTGCAGGACTTCCAGCATTAAGAGGATTTGATAAAACTTGATTGCTATTCATTCTACAGGATTAAGCTCAAGTCACTATTTCTACATCTTGCAATAGTCATTTAAGGATTATTTCGCCGATGAAGGCGGCAAAACTCACTGGACATAATATGTCTGCGTTACCTAACTTAGTAAACTAGAATATGAAAATTACAAGCGATTATTTAAGATCCTTTTAGCAACATAAAGCTTTACTAGTCAAGGAAACTACATTTTCATATTAAGTATTAATTCTATCTTTCTATTATGCCTATAGATGATTATTCTCATTAAGAAGTTGATGTGATGATAAGCACTATGCAATTGTTATAGGATCGGATAAGAATAAGGGTAATCGATTAAGAATTTCGTGATTATACTCAAACTCTCTAAAATATTGGTAATGGAATGGCTATAAAATCTGTAATTAATCCGCAAGAATTAACAGGGCTATCAGAGCAAGAAGTTAATCAACGCTTACAAAATGAAGGATATAACGAATTACCATCCAGCGATCACCGCAATATTTTAGGTATCATTTTAGAAATTGCTAGTGAACCAATTTTCATACTGCTTCTGGGGTGTGGTGGCATTTATTTGTTTTTAGGTGACACGCAAGAAGCCTTTATTTTGCTAGGTTTCGTCTTTTTTATTGTGGGAATTAATCTCTATCAAGAACAAAAGACGGAGAAATCCCTTGAGGCTTTACGAGATCTATCTAGTCCCCGCGCCCTTGTAATTCGTGATGGAAAACGGAAGAGGATTGCAGGTCGAGAAGTCGTGCGTGGTGATTTGATCGTACTAGCAGAAGGTGATCGCGTGCCTGCAGATGGCTTGTTGCTATGGTCAACACACCTCACCGTTGATGAATCTCTCCTCACTGGGGAATCTTTGCCTGTGCGAAAAGTAGCAATTAATAATCAACAAGAATTACCGCCTAATCGTGCTGGTGGTGATGATTTGCCCTATGTCTATTCAGGAACTTTAGCCGTACAAGGACAGGCGATCATTGAAGTGCAAGCCACGGGTTCTAAGACAGAAATGGGCAAAATTGGCAAGGCTTTACAAACAATTGAGCAGGAAGATACGAAACTGCAAAAGGAAACAAGGGGAATTGTCAAGCAATTGACAATTATTGCGATCGCTATTTGTATTACTGCTGTGGTGATTTATGGAATTAGTCGCAACGATTGGTTACATGGGGTATTAGCAGGATTAGCATTGGGCATGGCGATTTTGCCGAATGAAATCCCTGTGGTTTTAGCCATCTTTCTAGCTTTGGGGGCATGGAGATTTTCTCAACAAAATGTATTAACTCGCCGCATTCCTGTCGTAGAAACCCTTGGCTCAACGACGGTTCTTTGTGTAGATAAAACAGGGACATTGACACTCAATCAAATGAAGGTGCAGCAACTATTTATTTATCAACAAGGATCAAATGATCCTTCTTTTTATGATCTCACTTTACATGGGAAAGAAGAATTACCCGAAAAATTCCATCGTTTGATTGAATATGGAATTCTCGCAAGTCGCAAAGATCCCTTTGATCCTATGGAAAAAGCGCTGAAACTAGTGGGCAAAGAACTTCTTTCAGGCACAGAGCATCTCCATGATGATTGGGAAACCCTACGCGAATATCCCCTGTCAGGGGAATTACGAGCGATGTCTTGTGTTTGGGAGCCAGCGGAAGGTGGAGAGAAGGAAATCGCTGCTAAAGGCGCACCTGAAGCGATCGCCGATCTCTGTCATTTTAGTACCGAAGCGATCGCGGATCTTGCTACGCAAGTTGATGTGATGGCATCGGCAGGATTACGCGTATTAGGTATCGCCAAAGGATTTCTGTATAGTGATAGCCCCCGACATAAGCCACCCACCGATGGTTCCTTGCCTGCCGATCAGCATGATTTTGATTTTGAATTTATTGGCTTAGTAGGCTTGTCAGATCCTGTTCGCTCTAATGTTGCCCCCGCGATCGCTGAGTGTTATCAAGCAGGAATTCGAGTTGTGATGATTACTGGCGACTATCCCTCGACGGCACAAAATATCGCGCAGCAAATTGGCTTAAATAGCGGTGAAGTAATCACTGGACAAGAACTTGAGCAAATGACCGAAGAACAACTGCGTTCGCGGATTCGTAGTACCAATATCTTTGCTCGTGTCGTGCCTGAACAAAAACTACAGATCGTCAATGCTCTTAAAAAAAGCGGCGAAATTGTTGCCATGACTGGAGATGGCGTTAACGATGCCCCTGCCCTTAAATCTGCTCATATTGGCATTGCGATGGGAGGAAGAGGTACAGATGTAGCCAGAGAATCTGCCGACTTAGTACTACTCAATGATGACTTCAAATCGATTGTGGAATCGGTAAAACTCGGTCGCCGCATTTTCGATAACCTCAAAAAAGGGATGGCATATACTCTCGCAGTTCACGTTCCGATCGCAGGTATATCTTTAGTTCCCATTTTCATGCAATGGTCGTTAGTACTCCTGCCTATCCATATCGCCTTCTTGCATTTGATCATTGATCCTGCCTGCACGATCGCTTTTGAAGCAGAGGCAGCAGAGGCGAATGTGATGCAACGCCCTCCCCGCAATCCGAAGGAACCTTTATTTGATAAGCGCACTCTATGGTTGGCTCTGTTTCAAGGCTTGAGCGTTTTAGTAGTGCTAGTAATTGTCTATGCGATCGCCAATTATCAAGGTAGATTTGCACCTGATATCATCCTTTGTAATGCAGGAGCATGCGGAGCAAGAGCTTTAGTCTTCACCACATTGATTGTGTCTAATCTTGCGATGATTCTGACCAATCGTTCATGGACAAGAACGATCCTTAGCACGATAAAAGTACCTAATGCTTCAATTTGGTGGATTATCGGTGGCGCGGCAGTATTTCTAGGTTTAATTCTGTACGTTCCCTTTTTAAGGCAACTCTTCCAGTTTTCCTATCTCCAACCTGAAGATCTAGCGATCGCCCTGCTATCAGGTATCGCAAGCGTGATTTGGTTTGAGTTCCTCAAGTGGAAAAGCACATAAAAGCGCATCAAAAAAGCGGTACAAAGTACCGCTTTTTTCTAAAAAATCAAACTGATGCTAAGCCCTGAACCGACAACAAAATGTAAAGCTACCGCGATAAATCGGCAGTTGAGTAACAGATCGGCACGATCATGATTCTTGCCAATGAAAGTACATAAATTCCATGCGATCGGTAAGCTGATCAAGATAATCGCTGTCCAGATTGGGAAAAAATTACAAACGATCGCTGCGATCGTAATTGTATAAATCACTCCACAGAGCCAAGGCAAAAGTTGGGCAGATCTCTTAGTTCCGAGCCTTACTACAGGGGATTTTTTTCCTGCGGCAAGATCATCAGCAACTTGATTAAAATGGGAGCAAAACAAAATCAAACTGGTGATAATTCCGACAATGATGGCGGAGGCAAGGGAACCAACTGACCAAGATTTCGCTTGACTGTAATAGGCTGCGGAAACTCCTAAAGGACCAAAGGCAAAAAAGCATAGAATTTCACCCAAGCCCTGATAGCCCAATCGAAAAGGAGGCCCTTGGTAGATATAGCCCAGAAAACAGCAAATGGCGATCGCACTAACCACAAATAAATCCTGCTGTAGCCATGAAATCGCTAGTACGCCACCAATGCCGAGAGTCAGGCAAATATTGGCGATCGCAAATATCACATTTTTCTTGCCTGTAAGATTAACTACCGAGTGTGCCTTGTTAACATCAATCCCTGTCTCCGCATCAAAAACGTCATTGCAAAGATTTTCCCAGACCAAAATCAAAATGGCAGAAACCAGAAAGGTTAAAAAGATACCCCAGTTAATTGCCCCAGTATCGCGATAGGCGATCGCCGTACCTGTGGCGATCGGTACAATCGCCACGCTATACATTGGTAATTTAATAGCCGCCATCCATAGCTTGCGAGATGTCTTGTGAGATATTTCAGGGGAATCAACGAGGCTTTTTACCATATTGGCGCAGACGAATTGATGATTGTCCTTTTAAACTTAAAACAAAAATGAGAGCTTCTCAGATCTTTGATAACAAAAATTAGTGAATTATTAAGCTTTGCAAAGTAAGATGGAGTTAATCAATAAAAAAAACGTACAGGTACTAGAGCAATATGCGCGTGGCGATCGCTGGAGGAGGGTTAGCAGGATTATCCTGTGCCAAGTATTTGGTGGATTTGGGACATCAGCCGATTTTGCTAGAGCGTAGTAACGTTCTCGGTGGACTAGTTGCCGCATGGAAAGATGCGGATGGAGACTGGATCGAAACAGGGCTACATAATTTTTTTGGCGCTTATCCTAATATGTTGCAACTGATGGGCGAGCTAAATATCCTCGATCGTCTGCAATGGAAACGCCATGCTTTAATTTTTAACCAGCCTGAAAAGCCAGGGGTGCTGTCATGGTTTGATGTACCTAATATCCCCTCACCCTTTAACATCATTACCTCGATTCTCCGCAACAACGATATGCTCTCTTGGAATCAAAAGATTCGGTTTGCGATCGGGCTAATTCCTGCGATCATTCGCGGTGATGACTATGTTGTCTCGATGGACAAATACACCTTCGAGGAATGGCTAGAGATGCGCGGTATCGGTAAGGACATTACCACGGATATTTTTATTGCCGTTTGCAAATCTTTAAAATTCATCGATCCCGATGTGATTTCCGCAACGATTCCTCTGCGCGCCCTTAACAAATTTCTGCAACAAAAAGACGGCTCCAAAATTGCCTACCTCGATGGCGCCCCCCCTGAACGTCTCTGTCAGCCGATCGTTGATTATGTCGTAGCACGAGGCGGCGAGGTCCATACAGGCGTGGCTCTAAAAGAAATCGTCACTGATAAAGATGGCAGTGTTGAAAAGCTGATTATTCAAGGCACGGACGGTTCACCCAGTCGCGAAATCATTGCCGATGCTTACGTTTCGGCAATGTCAGTGGATGCTTTTAAAAATTACATCCCCAGAGACTGGCAAGGCTTACCCTATTTTCAGCAGCTAGATCATCTCGAAGGCGTACCAGTAATCAGTGTGCAGATCTGGTTCGATCGCAAGCTCACGGATATTGATCACACCCTATTTTCGCGATCGCCCCTATTGAGTGTGTACTCGGACATGAGTAACTCCTGTAAAGAATATGCTGACCCCAACAAATCCATGCTAGAGCTAGTATTTGCGCCTGCTGTCGATTGGATTGATCGCCCCAACAGCGAAATTGTAGAAGCAACACTTAGTGAACTCGCCAAGCTATTTCCTCAGCATCTCCCCAGTCCTGCTAAAGTCTTAAAGTCCCATGTCGTCAAGACACCCCGATCAATTTATACTGCTACTCCAGGGCGCGAGCAATTCCGTCCTCATCAGGCAACACCAATCGCTAATTTCTTTTTATCAGGTAGCTATACAGCTCAACCCTTTTTTGGGAGTATGGAAGGGGCGGTACTTTCTGGTAAGCTAACAGCACAGGAAATCCATAAAGCAAGTCCAAACGCAAGTCAATCTTCTGGAAGTAAAGTCCTTGGTCGAACCTCTAACCAAAACCAGTCAAATCCATCTGTCGTCAGTGCCTAAACCGATGGGAATGCGTCAGCCAGTCAGTCTGGAGGAAGCCTACGAGATTTGTCGTTGCATCACCGCAAAGTACGCTAAGACCTTTTATCTTGGCACGATGCTGATGTCACAAGCAAAACGGCGAGCTGTTTGGGCAATATATGCTTGGTGTCGGCGTACCGACGAGCTTGTTGATGGAATGCAGGCAGAAACTACAGATGCCGAAACGCTTTTTAACTGGGAAAAACAGTTGGAGGCAACATTTCGTGGTGATCCCATTCATGCATCGGATATTGCCTTAGCGGATACAGTTAAGCGCTATCCAATGCCAATCCAGCCTTTCAAGGACATGATCTCTGGAATGCGTATGGATCTTAAATACGATCGCTACCAAACCTTTGACGATCTGCATTTATACTGCTATCGTGTCGCAGGTACGGTGGGTTTGATGTCGGCGGCAATTATGGGCTTTGAGACCAAAGATCCATCGGTAATTGCAACGGCGACTGAGGCAGCGATCGCATTGGGTATTGCGATGCAGTTAACTAATATCTTGAGAGATATTGGTGAAGATGCTCAGCGAGGGCGGATTTATGTTCCCCTAGAGGATCTGCATTATTTTGACTACACCGAAAAAGATTTATTAGATGGTGTCGTTGACGATCGCTGGGTCGAGTTAATGCGTTTCCAAGTCCAAAGAGCACGCGAATTTTATCAGCACGCAGAGGATGGCATTTCGGCATTATGTAAAGATGCGCGATGGCCAGTATGGTCTTCTTTAATTTTGTATCGCAATATTTTAAAAGCGATCGAAAATAATAATTATGAAGTATTCATGCAAAGAGCCTTTGTTCCAGCACCTAAAAAAATGCTTGCTTTACCTTGGGCTTGGCTAAAAGCCCAAACATCGTAAACAAGTAAAAAAGATCATGACCTTAGCAAATAAAGAGGCTGCAATACACCCTCTTTATTTGTTTACAAGCTTATTAAAGAAAGCCTCTATTCGTAAGCCTTCAGATGGCTTCTCATGCCCACAGAATTCTTCTCCATTTTCAAAAGTCATTGTCTTTCGGAATCTTGACTTTACAGGCTCAAATAGTATTTAGACAAAGATCTCTAGGCGTTGTATTTCATCTTTAGAGTTTGCGAAACACAAAAAAGAGGCGGCACATTGTGCCGCCTCTTTTTTAGAGAACTACACCCTTTGGAGTAGGAATAGAAGGCAGGAGATACATGGTCAAGAACTGTAAACCATTGTTGCCAAGGTAAGGCAGTTTTTGAATCTTCCTCAACCATTCTGGAGTATTAGATTCATCAATCTTCGAGAGCTTAGCGTTGTTCTCTTCACACTTTTTGAGACAAGCCCAGAACTTAGGGTTTTCCAAGTTCAGAATTATAGGGAAAGCTTTTGCGGCATCACGGTTGGTTTCGCGGAGAACTTCATCCACATATTTTCTAGTATCCATACCGATGGATTCATAGAACTCATTGCGAACGCAAATATCATTGAGATACATGGTGGCAAATACTGACAATAAGAAAAACTTACTCCAGAGATTAGCTCTAATACCCTTGATATTGTTCTTGTCACTACGGAGAAGCAAGCTACAGAAATCACCGTGACGGCTTTCATCTTGACACCAGTTTTCAAAAAACTTAAAAATGGGGTAGATACGATATTCAGGGTGAGCGAGGAAATGCTGGTGAATTTTGATATAGCGCCAGTAGCCAATCTTTTCTGATAGATAGGTAGCGTAGAAAATAAATTTTGGTGCAAAGTAAACGTATTTCTTGGTTTTCGATAGAGTCGAAAGGTCAAGTTGCAGATCAAAATCGGGCATGGCCTTATTCAAAAAGCCCGCATGACGTGCTTCATCACGGCTCATCAGGCTAAAAATCTCTGCCATTAAAGGATTTTTGTCTTTGATTTTGACCGCAATTTCTTTGTACAGTAGAAAACCTGAAAATTCAGAGGTACAAGAGCCTTCAAGGAACACACGGAAATGCTCTCTCACTGTAGGATCGATGTGATCCCAATTTTGATTGAAATCAGCAGTACGGACAAAGTGACGACGGTTATAGTCAAACTTGAACTCTTCGAGTATCGCTTCATAGTCTGGTGTAAGGTCGAAGATATCCATGTTTGCCATCGCTTCAAAGTCAGTAGTGTAGAAGCGCGGTGTGAGGATCGAGTCTCGTCGGCCAGTCCCGTTAACCTTTTGTTGGTTTGACTGGCTTACATCGGGTTTAGAAGGGGTAGCTACCATATTCTTGTGCTGTTTTCTCTTGTGCTATTTTTGGTACTGTCAGAAGATTTTATGAATAAATTGCAGTTTATATATCTATATGAATGCCTATTTTACGACCAGTGGCTGGTTTATGGTAGGTATATCTAGAAATAAGGTTTGCTTGTTAAGAAGTATTAAGCAAATTTCAAACAGACTTTGCCTGTTTGAAATTTGCTAGTTTGCGATCGCCGCATTAACCTGTTCAATATTCAGTGATCTCAATAGGCTTGCCTGTGGTGATGGAGCAGGCAAATTCACGAAATATTTGGTAGTTAGATAATTCGCGTAACCAGATTCTTGACTTAAATGTGTTTTAAAAAAGGCAACACTTAGCAACTTGAGATAATCTTGTGAAGCAGAGGGATTTGTGCCTGCCAAGGCATTGCTAACTTCAGCACTTAGTCGTTCGCCTGATGCAATCGCGGTTACGGCTGTATGCCCTGCACCATTTAGTAGCACTAAGTAGCGACTTGCTGTGGTTAACCATGTAAAAGGTATGATTTGCTCAGAGACTACGGGGACAAAAGTATCGTTAGAACTACCAACGATCACGATCGGTACGGTGATTTTACTGAGGGCAGATTTCCCTAAAACATGACTAGTCACAGGATTAACAGCGATCGCTGCCGTAATACGCGGATCTCCGAGCTTATAGGTTTGTTTGGGTAGTTCTAGCGCCACACATTGTAATAGTAATGACACATTCCATTTATATTTGCCTTGACAGACTTCAGCTAAATCCGCGAACTGAATTTGAGCATCACTGACTAATGCTAGAGCCGCATAGCCTCCAAAGGAATGACCAACTATGCCTACATTTTTCCAATTAATATTGGCAATATTAGGATTATTCACCTTTGATGATTTTTCGACAAAGTTGAGAACCGCCGTAATATCATTAGGGCGATCGATAAAGCTTTCTGGCGGCGCGATTTCACTAGCCACACCAATAATCAATTTATCTAATTGATCATCGCTACTAGTTGGTGAAATCGTCAGGACTACAGCAAATCCATAGGATGCTAAATGTTCTGCCAAATAGAGCAGTGGTTCACGACTAGAGATTAGCCCCGGATAAATCACGATCGCAGGGATAGATACTGAATTCGCATTAGGGCGTTGGGGAATAAATAAATAAAAGGGAATTTCATATTTATTCTTCAGAGAAGGAGCTTTTAGGCTATATCGATCCCATTTCAAGTTCCCTGCATCACGCAAATCAGGTAACTGGCTGGATGACTTTACCGATGGTTGCGGAGATGCTGCTGGGGCTGTTTTTGTGGCGACCTGTTTAGCAGCTTCACTATTCAACATCTGCACTATCTTTTGGGTGTTTTGCAACAGATCAGTTAGTTCGCTAACGGTTTGCAACCCTGCTTGAATGTCAAAATAGATATCGGAAGTTGGGAATTTGCGTAGGAAATTGAGCAATGATAATCCATTGGGTTTATCAACGGTTGCGAGAACGGCCGCAGCCCGAATGGCGCGATTACCTGATAAATTTGGACCAGTTTTAATGTAGTCTCCTAAAATATCTAGCGCTCTTTCTCCTTGGGATGTATAAAGAAATCTAGACAATAAAACTACAGAAATATCGGCTCTTTCTGTCAAGATTCGTCGAAAGTTTGCCATGTCTGGAGCGGAAATATAGCGCGATGCCATATCTAATGCGCCACGCAATTCACCTGTTTTGGAGAAGGTTTCTAATTCATCAACTGAGACGGAAACCTCAAAAATATTAAAGCGGAAATTAACGGTGTCGGCAGATTCACTACACCTAACGCCTATACCTAAACCAATGGTGCTTAATAAAATCATCAAAGCCGCAGATCGAGAAACTAATCTTGAGGAAATATTGGCGATCGCATTAGATAAATATTTCATACTTACGCTTAACCTATGAAGATTTGTCTAGAAGCTAACACGAAAATAATCTTGGGATGACTTAAGCGCTATTAATCTACAGATTGACACAAGAATTACTTGTTTTGTTATAACCCTTTCGTCTCAGCCCAGAGTGATGAATTTAAAGGATAAATTCTGGAAATCAGAAGAACCTTCACCATCTTTTTTCCCGATCGCTCTCCTGAAACCTATCAAGGCGATCGCCTATTAACTGATGATTTATTTCCAGAGCTAGCAGTAACAGCAGAGTATTTTTTTATGAAGGCAGGAATTTAAAGACTGCACTCTAATGACTTTTCCCCATACATACCCCATACATAGAGCCAAACAAGATTACAATATGTTAAGCAAAACTTAGCAACAAGGTAACGACAGTAAAGGTCGAGCATAGAACATGAAAGCAGCAATTATTGGTGCAGGCTTAGCAGGTATGAGTACTGCTGTAGAACTAAGCGAACAGGGCTATGAAGTAGAACTTTTTGAATCCCGTCCCTTTGTCGGCGGCAAAGTCAGCAGTTGGTTAGACAAAGATGGCAACCATATCGAGATGGGCTTGCATGTATTTTTCGGCTGCTATTACAACCTTTTTGCCCTGATGAAAAAAACAGGAGCCTTCGAGCATTTACGTCTAAAAGAACATACGCATATTTTCGTCAATCCCGGCGGCACACAGGCGGCCCTCGATTTTCGTAACTTTGGCGGCGCACCTTTTCACGGTCTAAAGGCATTTGTGACCACAGGGCAATTACCACTTAAGGACAAAATCCAAAATGCGATCGCGATCGGGCGGAGTCCCCTAATTCGCGGCTTAGTCGATCATGTCGGCGCAATGAAAGAAATCCGCGCCCTTGATAACATCAGCTTTAAAGATTGGTTTTTGGGGATGGGGGGATCGCAAGCAAGCCTTGACCTGATGTGGGATGCGATCGCCTACGGGTTAGGTTTCATCGATTGCGAAAATATTTCGGCGCGATGTATGCTCACGATCTTCCAATTCTTTGCATCCCGCACCGAAGCTTCCATTCTGAGAATGCTCGAAGGTTCCCCCGATCTGTTCCTACATCAGCCGATTGTTAAGCATATTGAGGCTAAGGGTGGTAAGTTCCATTTGCGTCGTGGTGTGCGTGAAGTTCTCTTTGAAGGTGAAGGCGAAAATACTCGCGTCACTGGCTTGATTGTCGGTAAAGAAGATGGAGAAGAAATCGTCACTGCCGATGTCTATATTTGCGCCACAGATATTCCGGGGGTAAAACGGATTATTCCTGAAAAATGGCGGGCATGGTCGCAGTTTGACAATATCTATAAGCTTGATGCTGTGCCAGTTATTACGGTGCAACTTCGCTTTGATGGTTGGGTGACGGATATTGATAACTTGCTCTATGCCGTAAAAGTCGATTTCTCCACCTTTGCAGATTTGGCGATTACTAGTCCCACTGACTACTATAAAGAAGGTGAAGGTTCGCTATTGCAGTTAGTCATAACGCCTGCGGATGATTACATTAAAATCAGCAATGAAGCGATCGTGGAGAAGATGATTGCCCAAGTGCATCAGATTTTCCCATCTTCCATTAAGTTAAATGTCACTTGGTCAAGTGTGGTCAAACTAGCGCAGTCCCTCTATCGTGAAGCCCCCGGCAAAGATCCCTTCCGTCCCGCTCAGGCAACTCCTGTGAAGAACTTCTTCCTTGCGGGTAGCTACACGATGCAGGACTACATCGATAGTATGGAAGGTGCAACACTATCAGGTAGGATGTGCGCGGCGGAAGTGATTAAGAGCAAACAACTCGCCAAAGCTTAAAGCTAAAATTAAAAAGAAGCGCCGCTTTGTGACGCTTCTTTTTAATTAATTGAGAAAATAGTGTTGCCACTTTAATTAATTAGATATACAATCTGTGACGCAATTAAAGAACTAAAATGAATTTACTTTTACCTATGAATCCATTAAAAAAAGCTGGCATTTCAACATTTTTTACTGTAGCTACAGTTCTTTCAAGCGCTCTGGTTGTTGTCCAAACATCAGTTGCAGAAACTAGCTCAAGGGTAGTTCCTTCAAGTGCGAAGATATCTGTTGTCAGTAGAGCGATTACCGAGAGCGAAGTCTTAGCTGCTCAAAAAGCTTGGGGGGACGCATTGGTGACTATTTCTACAACTTACGAAACAAAGGGTTTGCAAGAGGCAAAATCCTTGGCAGGAAAAGTGATTGACGAAGCCTATGGTTATCAATTTGGTACTGTTCTTTTCAAGCCAACACTTGCTCTAGCTCCACAGGCGTTCCGAACCACCCGTGCAGGAGCTTTGGCATACTATGTAGGTAATGATCCTGACTTCCCAATGGATAAAGGCTTTGCGCTGAAAGGCTGGAAAAAAGTAGAAATCAAGAATGCATCAATCTTTATTTCTGGTAATACAGCGACGACGATGGGAAATGTGCTTTTCACTGATAAAGATGGAAAGACCACTACAGTAGATAAAACTTGGCAGTTCTTTAAGGATGATAACGGTAAGCTACGGATTATTGTGCACCACTCCTCGTTACCTTACACAGGAAAATAAGATTAAGACCAAAAAGATAAGTAGCGCTGCTATTTATCTTTTTGGTCTTAATCTATATTGGATTTGCTTTGTGCAACAGCGATAGCTGGTAATAATTTTCGGCATGGGCGATCGCCTCTTGTTGTTCCTGTTCCGAAAGTTCGCGCAACACCTTTGCTGGGACACCCGCCACCACCACACCCGCAGGCACATCTTTAGTCACTACCGCCCCTGCGCCAACAATGCTACCTGCGCCAATTTTTACTCCTTCAAGCAAGATTGCCCCCATACCAATTAAGCAGCCTCGCCCAATTTCTGAACAATGAATTACCGCCCGATGTCCGATGGTTACATAATCACCGATCGCTAAAGGCTTGTCGGGATCACCGTGGATGATTGTGCCATCCTGAATATTCGTACAGTAGCCAATATCCATACGATTCACATCGGCTCTGATTACTACTTTGTACCAAATATTTACGCGATCGCTAAGATGCACATCGCCAACCACCACCGCATCATTGGCAATAAAAGCGGCTTTACTGAGATTGGAAATGGGAAGTTGAGAATAGGGAAGACGCATATTTACTGATGTTTACTAAATCATAGAAGATAATTTGCCCGCTTTGCGGGCAAATTATCTTCTATTGCTTATCACTCTCCTATAATAATGATTAATTCTGCTGATAATTAAGAATCTATGTCACCATCTCTAGCTTCTGAGCAAGCCCCAAACCAGACTACAGATTTATTGCTTTCGGTATCTAACTTGCAGGTTAGCTTTCGTGGCGATGAGAGCATCGTCCAAGCAGTCAAAAACATTTCTTTCGATCTAGCCCAAGGTCAAACCCTTGGCATCGTCGGCGAATCAGGTTCTGGCAAATCGGCAACTGCTTTGGCAATTATGGGATTGCTAGGAGAATCAGGCAAAATTACCAATGGGCAGGTGCTATTTCATCCCAAGGACAGCCATCCCGTAGATTTGGTGCGTGTATCTCCTCAAAAAATGCTGCAATATCGTGGCGATCGCATGGCGATGGTATTTCAGGAGCCAATGACCTCGCTTAATCCCTTATTTACCTGCGGCTATCAGGTCATAGAAGCAATTCGACTCCATCAAAAGGTCTCGACAGATGAAGCCGAGAAACGCACGATCCAATTATTTAATGAGGTGCAATTACCTAATCCTGAGCAATTAATCGAACGCTATCCCCATGAGCTTTCTGGCGGACAATTGCAACGGGTGATGATTGCGATGGCAATTTCCAGCAATCCGCAGTTGATTATTGCTGACGAACCGACTACGGCACTAGATGTGACCGTACAGGCGGCGATTCTCGATCTGCTTAAAGAAATTCAGCGATCGCGTCAGATGTCGATGATTTTTATTACCCATGATTTAGGGATTTTGGCAGAGATTGCTGATCGTGCGATCGTCATGAATCAAGGAGAAATTGTCGAATCAGGGGATACGCAATCGATCTTCCAAAGCCCCCAACATCCCTATACCAAAGGCTTGATCGCTTGCCGTCCTCAGCCCGATCGCCAGTTGCGTCTATTACCAACGGTCAGCGACTTTATGGAATTACAAAATGGTGTCATCTTTGAGAAAGAACCATCCGATCCTCGATATTTAGAAGTCGTACCGTCCGAAGAAACGGCGGCACGTTTGAGTGAACTCCAAAAGCAAGAACCGATTCTTTCGGTGCAAAATCTGAGAATTGAATTCCCAATTCGTAGCATTTTAGGTCTAAAAAAACGATATCTCGTTGCTGTCAATAATATTAGCTTTGATGTCTACCCTGGAGAAACCGTTGGACTCGTGGGCGAGTCTGGCTGTGGCAAAACAACGACGGGACGAGCAATTTTAGGCTTAACGAATTCTGTAATGGGTTCTGTTAAATTTGAAGGCAGAGAAATATCTAAGCTTAAAGGTGCGGCTCTACAAAATTTACGCTGCGATTTGCAGGTAGTATTCCAAGATCCTTACGGCTCACTTAATCCGCGTATGTCCGTTGGTGATGCGATCGCCGAGCCATTAATCGTCCATAGTCATCAAGACCGCTTTCAACGCTATCGTAAAGCCGAAGCTAGAAAAGAAAGAGTTACCTATTTATTAGAGCGCGTAGGCTTAACGGCAGGTGCAATGCGCCGCTATCCTCACGAATTCTCAGGCGGGCAGCGCCAGCGAATTTGCATTGCCAGAGCCTTAGCTCTCAATCCCAAATTGATCGTCGCCGATGAACCTGTTTCCGCCCTTGATGTATCCGTACAGGCACAAGTTCTCAATTTATTAAAAGAACTGCAAGCCGAGTTTGGTTTAACCTACATTTTCATTTCCCATGATCTCGGTGTGGTCAAGTTTATGAGCGATCGCATTATGGTAATGAACAAAGGTGCGATCGTCGAGATAGACACCGCCGAATCCATCTACACTAATCCTCAAGAGCTTTACACGCAAAAATTAATTAATGCCATTCCCAAAGCTCTAGTTTTTTCATAGTCATATATTAGGACTTACGCATCGGGTAGATGTAGCGCGTGCTTCGCATGCGCTACATCTACATAAAACCTAGTAAATTCGTTAGTCTTGCGTAAGTCCTAATATAGAAACCATTTAGTATCTTACTTTTCCAGCCAAGAAACAGCGTTGCGGGGCAAACCCCCGC
This sequence comes from Pseudanabaena sp. UWO311, assembly GCA_943371975.1. GTDB lineage: Bacteria > Cyanobacteriota > Cyanobacteriia > Pseudanabaenales > Pseudanabaenaceae > Pseudanabaena. Next base: position 29,192 of record CALRWX020000050.1, read on the forward strand.
AACGCTGTTTCTTGGTTTTATATCCCTATTTCTTTAGTGGGAAGAGTAGATTGACACTCTGAGCGCTGAAGCGACTGAGATTCCAGAGTAATTAAAGCTTAATTCTCTGAGGGGCTGCCCGATTGGGAGGGTGCAAAGTTCTGGTTGTCGGTACTCACCGAAATTCACAACCTTGGAGTCAAAGATATTTTGATTGCTTGCGTTGATGGTTTAAATGGTTTTCCCAATGCTATCGAAACTGTGTTTCCCAAAACTCAGGTACAGTTATCGGAAAAATGGGTTTAAAACCCCGACGTTCTAGGGCGGCTTTATATCAGTTTGGATATTTTACAGAATACATGATAGAATGTAAGTATGACACAAAAAGCTTTCAAGTACCGATTCTATCCAACTCAGTCGCAAGAAACCTTGCTACTGAGAACGATGGGTTGCGCTCGATTAGTCTATAACCGTGCATTAGCCGCAAGGACTGAAGCATGGTATGA
>CALRWX020000051.1:0-29265 GCA_943371975.1 Pseudanabaena sp. UWO311
AATGGCGGCGCAAAGCGCCGCCATTCTCTTCTTGGGTTTTCTGGGTTTTCTGGAATCGCAAAGCGCTGTAATACACGTGGCAACACCTTTTGCCAATAGAAAACAGGCAAATTGCCTGTTTTCTATTGGCAAAGGTACGGAGAACGCGACAACCTCTAGAGATTGTCTTGGCAGTGGATTCGGTATAATTAGATTTAGTTAATAATCAGCAACATTTAGTAATATTTAGGAGCTTTGCACGATATGCACGAGCAGGGAACGATCAGCATTCATACCGAGAATATCTTTCCCATTATCAAGAAGGCTTTATATTCAGAGCGTGATATCTTCTTGCGGGAATTGGTCTCTAATGCAGTAGATGCTATTAGTAAACTTAAGATGGTGTCCTATGCTGGTGAAACCACACACTCAGCCGAACCCGAAATTGTCATCACCATTGACAAAGAAAAAAAGACATTAGCGATCGCGGACACAGGCATCGGGATGACCGCCGATGAAGTCAAAAAATATATTAACCAAGTTGCTTTTTCGAGTGCTCAAGAATTTGCCACAAAGTATGCCAATAGTGGCACTGGTGATCAACAAATTATTGGTAATTTTGGTTTAGGATTCTACTCGTCATTTATGGTGGCGGGCAATGTGGAGATCGATACTTTATCTTACAAAGAAGGTGCTGAAGCTGTCCATTGGTCTTGCGATGGTTCGACGACCTTTACTTTAGATAGTAGCGATCGCGCTAATGTGGGGACAACGATCACCTTGACCTTGCAAGAGGATGCTGAAGAGTATCTGGAAGAAGCTTCAATCAAGCGGATGATTCGTAACTATTGCGATTTCATGCCCGTGCCGATCAAGCTCAACGATGAAGTCATCAATAAACAAACTGCGCTGTGGGACAAGTCTCCTAAGTCAGTTACCAATGAAGAATATTTAGAATTTTATCGTTATCTGTATCCTTACCAAGATGATCCTCTGTTCTGGATTCATTTAAATACCGATTATCCCTTTGTGATTAAGGGGATTCTCTATTTTCCGAAGATGAAGGCGGATATTGACCCCAATCGTGGACAAATCAAACTATTCTGCAATCACGTTTTTGTCAGTGACAATTGTGATGATGTGATTCCGAAGTTTTTGATGCCTTTGCGTGGGGCGATCGACAGTACTGATATTCCTCTGAATGTATCCCGTAGTTTCCTGCAAGGTGATCCCAAAGTTCGCAAGATTCAAGACTTTATTGCCAAGAAAGTCGGTGATCGCTTAACTTCTCTCTATAGTGACTCCCGCGAAGAATTTCTCAAGTGTTGGCAAGACATCAGCATCTTCATGAAGTTTGGCTCAATGAATAGTGATAAATTCTATCAACAGGTCAAGGAAATTCTGGTGTATTCCACTACCAGTCAATCTGATGAAGTCAAGAGCGAAAGCGGCGACTATACTACTTTGAAAGCATATCTAGAACGCAACAAAGCAGAACATGAGAATCAAGTGTTCTATACTTCTGACCCTATTGCCCAAGGTACTTATGTCGAACTACATAAAAACCAAGGCTTAGAGGTTTTAACTTTTGATTCCTTTATCGATAGCCACTTCATTAACTTCCTTGAGCACGAGTTTCAAGATATTAAATTTGCGCGTGTGGACGCGGAAATCGATGATCGCCTTGTGGATAAGGACTCGACAACGGAAATCGTTGACCCAAAAACTAATAAGACTAAGAGCGATCATCTCCAAGACATTTTCCGTGCCGCACTGAATAAGCCCAAACTGGTGATTCGTACGGAGGCGATTAAGGCTGAAGATGCAGCTTCTGCACCACCTGCGATTATTCTCTTGCCCGAATTTGCTCGACGGATGCAGGAGATGACGGCGGCGATGCAACAGGGTACGGTTAGCTTCCCTGAAGATCATGTGCTATTGGTCAATACAGCCCATCCCCTGATGGAAAAGCTAATCGAGCTAGATGCTAATCAAAATATTGTTGATGGCAAATCTGAATCATTAGATCTTGCTAATTTGATTTCTACCCATGTTTATGACTTGGCGTTAATGGCGCAAAAGAGCTTTGATGCAGACAGCATGAAGAGATTCTTGCAGCGTTCTAATCAGTTGCTTACTAAGCTAACTAGCAAAATCTAGAAACCTCACCCCTAGCCCCTCTCCTTGCAAAGGAGAGGGGAATAATCACAACTCTTGTACCCTATCCCTTGAAACGAGATAAAAAATGGGGAATAAGGTGGATTTTAGTTAATAGGATTCAAAACGACAATCGGTTGTAAGCTAGATTCAAGAACTTCGCTAATGCCTAAAAATCCCTGATCATAGTCATACATTCTTACGTAATGTGAATTTATATTCTCAGCAAGGAGATCTTTGATCGGGATCGCCTGCCCCATGCACCAACGTTTTGTCAGATCGCCATCGAGCGAAACTTCAGGTAAAAAATGCAGACCATGATCAGGGGCGAGAACTTTGAGACTTTGCGATCGCATAAGTTCAGGAACCTGATCAAAGGTCAAACTCGCTTCCAAATCAAATCCATTACTATGAGTGCGCCTTAGTGAAGATAAAGTCGCTCCATAACCAAGCTTCTCTCCTAAATCTCTGGCAATGGAACGAATATATGTCCCTGAACCACAGGCGATCGCCACATCTAATTCTGGATAAGCCCCTTCTGTCCAACCTAAAACCTGCATCTCTTTAATTGTTACCGATCTCATCGGAATATCTGTCTCAGCAATCTCGCCACGTCGCGCCAAATCGTACAGACGCACCCCATTGACCCAGATCGCACTAAAAGCGGGTGGACGCTGTGTAATTTCGCCTTGAAAAAGAGGTAGATATCTCTCGACTTCTTCAAGAGTTAAATTTGGGCAGGGGCGATCGCTAATTACTTCACCTGTAATGTCATCGGTATTTGTGGAAATCCCAAATCTGATTTTGGCGTTATAAGCTTTACCCTCAGGCAAAAATCTTAGAAGTCTGGTGGCATTGCCAACTGCGATCGGTAAGACCCCTGTAGCCATCGGATCGAGTGTGCCACCATGACCAATCTTTTTTTGCTTCAGCAGCTTTCGTAAATTACTCACACAGTCATGAGCAGTGATAATCGGTGGCTTATCGATGCTAATAAATCCATTAAACATAAAAAAATGATAAATAGTTAAGCATAGTTATAAACCAAGCCTAGATTGTTGTAGCGCTCTCGTAACTTGTGGCACAACAATCTGGATTTTACGTTTATTTATGCTTAACTACATTTTAATAATAAAATGGCAGAGTAAACTACACCATTGACTAATGAAAGCGTTAAAAATTTGTCATAAAATAAATGTGTAAATAAAAGCACAACTCTTGTAAAAGTTGTATCAGTCTTACAAACTGTTGACTAACGAGTTTGATTAAGGCACTTGCGGATAAAAAATGTCTTACCAAGTTATATAGCTCCGACTACGCACAGCCAACGTTAACTGAGCTTAGTCGCAGTCGCAGTTACTTTAATTAATAGCAAGTCCCTAAGCGCTGTCGTTAGTTTTAAGTGCTTTATGTTTTTACATTCATCATTAGTGATAATGGGTGAGCTAAGTTGACTCGATTTGTATTCGGCGATATTCATGGTCAATATGACGGATTAATGAAGTTGCTTGACTTTATTAACTACGGCTCTGACGATAAATTATTTTTTCTCGGCGACTTAATTGATCGCGGCAGTCGGAGTGCTGATGTTGTTCGCTGGATCATGGAAAGTGGTCACACGGCTCTGAGGGGAAATCATGAGCAAATGTGTATTGATGCCTTTGGTAGCAATGAAGGATCATTGACTTGGAAAGGTTGGTTACTTAATGGCGGTGCAAACACCTTAAAAAGTTATGGCAAAGAAGGTTTACCCTTAGAGCATTTAAAGTGGATGCAGCAATTGCCACTTTATCTGGATTTAGGTGATGCTTGGTTAGTCCATGCAGGGCTAAACCCTAACTTACCGATTGAGTTACAAGGGGCGGCTGAATTTTGTTGGATTCGTGAAGAATTTCATAATGCTAATGAGCCTTTTTTTGACGACAAAATAATTATTACGGGACATACGATTACTTTTGTATTTTCGGGGGTGAAACCGGGGAATTTAGTTTTAGGTAAAGGTTGGCTCGATATTGATACTGGTGGTTACCATCCGAAAAGTGGTTGGTTATCTGCATTGGATCTTGATGCGGCAATCGTTTATCAGTGCAATACATTTACCAATGAGCTAAGGGTAAACCCATTAGCGGAAATTACGACTGTGATTGAGCCAATTTTATCGCGATCGCAAAGGAAATCTACGCAAAAGTCTGATACGCCGAAGAGTCGCTAGTCTTGGGACTAATCTTTCATCTGTTTGGACTAAAACGTCACCATAAGGATTGTTTTGCATCACTATTCAATCCTTATGGTGATAAGAGGATTTGATATAAATCTGGGCGACGATCGCGGAAAAATCCAAAGGAAGCGCGATTGAGTCGGATTTGATCAAGATCAAAGCTTGCGAGAATTACGCCCTCTTCACTGTCTCCAAATTCGGCAACTTTATCACCTCGATGATTGGCAATAAAGGAATGACCATAAAAAGTTTGATCATCCTCTAAGCCGATGCGATTCGCCGCCGCAACGGGAATGACATTACTGACGGCATGACCGATCATCGCTCTTTGCCAAGGATCTTTAGTATTTAAGTCTGGTTCTTCAGGTTCGGAACCGATCGCTGTAGGATATAGCAAAATTTCTGCACCTAAAAGTACCATCGCTCTAGCACATTCAGGAAACCATTGATCCCAGCAGATCCCTACGCCAATTTTGCCAAAGGCAGTATCCCAAACCTTAAAGCCTGTATCGCCGCCGCGAAAATAAAACTTTTCTTCATAGCCAGGCCCATCGGGAATATGACTTTTGCGATAGATCCCCAGTAATGAGCCATCAGCATCAATCATCGCCAAACTGTTGTAATAAACCTGTTGCGATCGCTCAAAAAATGAGACAGGAATTACGACATTTAATTCTTGGGCAAGCTTTTGAAAATGAGCGATCGTGGGATGATTTTCTATAGGTTTCGCCCAGTCAAAAAAATGATCGCGTTCTTCCCGACAAAAATATGCTCCTTCAAATAGTTCTGGAGGCAAAATTACCTGTGCACCTTGAAGGGCAGCTTTGCTAACTAAGTCCGATATTTTCGCTACGTTAGTATCAATATTCAAATTCAAAGATGCTTGAATAACAGCGATCGTGACAGTTCTAGAGGATGACATCTGAGAATAAATTTAAAGGATAAGATGTGGCTATAGATTCATTCTAGTGAAGTATGGGATTGTTTCCCCGCCGAGGTGGGGAGACAATCCTCTAGTTCTCGCCAACCATACTAAGAAAACCCATGAAAAAACTTATAATTTTATTGATTCAGTTTTATCGATTATTTATTTCACCCTTGTTCCCCCCCAGATGCCGATTTCAGCCAACCTGTTCACAATATGCCCTAACAGCGATCGAGCGCTTTGGCATACTGATAGGGGGGGGATTATCTATAAAACGCATCTGTAGTTGTCATCCTTGGCATATGGGCGGCTACGATCCTGTGCCTGATTCAACCCCAAAAAGTTAAGCGACATTTTGGTCTGTCTGCATTTTGACTTAATTTTAAGCTAAGCAAGCAACCCTTGAACAATCTCTACAACATTATTTAGTGAAACATCTTCACGATTTAATACGTTATTTATTTCTGCTAACGCTTGCTCATGCTCCTGTGCAAATTTATAAGAGAGTATAGGAGAAGAGTCGGGACGGGGGCAATTCATAATTTTAATCACGCCACTACGCACGGTAATGATTAAATCACGCGAAAATTCTGTAATCGCTTTCTGCCGTAAATATTTAAATCCGCGATCGCTAGTTGCATACATTGGAGGAAATCGATTTAGGACATAAGCAACTACTTCATTAATATTTAGATTTGCATATAGGGATGGATTTAGCATTCTCTGAAGAATGTCAAAAACGAGATACTCTAAGACATTGATCATGCCCAATTGTGCTTGTAATGTAAAAACTTCTAGCGCTTTATATTCTATTTCCATAGCATCCCCTGCTTTCCTTTCGTCAGACCATGAAATGTCTTGAGAAAAATCCTCAAAAATCGGAACAGAAGGTAAATTTAAATCTTTGTTTATTATCTCATTTAAATAAGTTAATTCTTTTTGTTTGCGTTCTACCTGCTTTTCCTTAAATCTTTTTGATTGCGAAATTAATAATTTGTTTCTACTACTTATACGGCTTTCTGGTTGAATTATTGTTTCGTCAGACTGAATGACTGTCTGATCTTCATCATTGTTGGAATGCCTAGCTAATTTCTTAACTATATATGGCAAATCTCTCCAATATAAATATTTACGATTTAAGATTTTACTTAACTGATAGAGAACTCCTGCGTTGTTTATAAATAAATGTCTTGGCAAAGGGTTCTTATCATGTAATGGATCCCCAATAAAAGCAACAGTTCTAATTCCAGACTTGATTAATTTTAAAATCTGTGAATTTAATTCATTTAAAGCATAATCATGCTGACGTTTATATCCAACTATTGATGTGGCGAATAGTGGTGGCAATCTATTTAAGGTATAGGCTACAACTTCAGATATATTAATCTGTTCCTGCAATTCTGGACGTAGTTCTTCGATTTGCAGTTGCAATTCTCTAAAAACTATTTCTTCTAAGACATTAGTAAACGCACTCATAACTCTTTAATTAAAAAAACGTAATTAACTAAATTAATTATTTGATTAATGTATAGCTATTACTATTTAAAACCAGAAGTCGAGTTGGATTGCTTTGTGCCACCACTCGACTAATAAAAAAGTAGCGACAGCTATATAACAAGCAATAAGGCAGAGCTATTAATTTATGCGCTCTAAAAATACCCAATATGTTTTGATGATGGGTACTTCTAGAAGACTAATTTGAGTAATAACTCGTTTAATAAATAGGTTGTAGATTGCCTTAAATATAGTCTTGATGATAAGTACGTATATTTATTGAAGTGGGAATTAAAATCTAGTAAATATATGTTTTTATTCCCTAATTTCATATATTTAGATTTTTTTAATATTTAGCAAGCTTTAACCTTATAAATGTAATTTAACAGTTAAAAAGAGCATGATTAACGTATAAATGGCGTAATTTTTTATAATGAGCAAGAAATGAAATAGTCGGCAACATAAGATATTACCGACTATTTCATTTCTTGCTCATTATACTTTTTTTGAAAGCGTTTTATATAAATATTTTAAAAAAATTATAGCAATGTAAGTTTTGCTTAGAACATAAAACCCAAAAGACTAGTGGCGGCGCAAAGCGCCGCCGCTTGTCTTTTGGGTTGAACAAAAAAGTGATAACTAGCCAAGTCTATAGCCGAATCCTCTGACTGTAACAATATGTTTAGGTTCACTTGGATCTATTTCAATTTTTTCACGTAGCCAACGAATATGCACATCTACGGTTTTACTATCACCAACAAAATCCACCCCCCAAACTTTTTCTAATAATTGTTCTCGTGACCAAACGCGGCGGGGATGACTCATAAATAGGTCTAGTAAGCGAAATTCCTTGGGCGAAAGATTGATTTCTGCATCATTAATGGTCACACGACATTCATCGGGATACATGGCGATATCACCAAACTTATAAATTGTGGCATTGGTTGCCACAAAGTCTTGGCGACTGCGCCTTAGTAATGCTCGGCAACGTGCTACTAGTTCACGCATTCCAAAGGGCTTGCTAAGGTAATCATCAGCACCTACTTCTAAGCCCACAATGCGATCAGATTCATTCCCCCTAGCACTGATCATCAAAATAGGAACATTATTATCTTCACGTCTCAAGATGCGACAAAAATCTAAGCCATTTATAGAAGGTAACATTACATCTAAGATGACCAGATCTAGCCTTGATGCAGTTTTTGCAGTTTGTAAAGCTTTATAACCATCTTCAGCTAGGAAAACGCTATATCCTTCCTCCCGCAGAGCCAGCGCGATCGCTTCTTGAATAATCGCTTCATCTTCTACCACTAAGACACAACCAAGAGTGTTTTTAGAAGCCGACGGAGATTGTTCTGTTAAGAGCATAAAAAAGTTTTATTAGGTTGGTCTAACCGTATCCAATTTTACATTGATTACTGGCGAATTATACATCTACAAATTAAAAGACACTTGCGTAGCGAGTGTCTTTGCACCAAAATTAAAGTCTTTTGCTAATTTTAAAACCGTGGGAGTCAGTCCCACAGGTGTGCATTAAGCCATGTAAATCTGCAAGATGGCGAATTTCTTCAGTTTGTTTAGGACTCGGCTTCCAAGGATCGCTATTGTCATAGCCATAATAGGTTTCTACGCCATCGATCCCCAAAGCAGCAGCAGCAGGAATTAAATCTTCAGGCGATCGCCGATAACGGGCAGGATGCGCTAGTACCGCTAATCCACCCGCTAGATGCATCGCCTTGATGACGCTAATTGCTTGATAGTCCAGTCCTGCGGTAGTTTTGCCTTGTAAATAGGGAAGCATTGCCTCATGCTCAGGATCAAACCCATAGCCGAGAATATGCACTTCAGTAAAAATGAGGCTAGCATTAACTTCGATCCCCGACCAAAGAGTGGGTAAAGTTTTGCGATCGCTAGATTGACTAGCAAAGCGTTCTAAATACTTTTTAGCAATGTGATAGCCTGCAATCGCATGGTGATCCGTAATTGCTAGATCTGATACATGCAGAGCGATCGCCTGCTGAATTAAGTCTATGGGTTGCATTTTGCCGTCAGAATGAACCGTATGCAAATGAAAGTTCAGCCTATGTGGGCAACTCATGGCATCAACGGACGCAAAAATTTTTCGCAGCTTATTAGTTGCGTTCAACTCTGATATCAATAGCGAAGTTTGAGTTCCCATGACAAATCTCTACATAAGCAAATCTTTAATAATTCTTAATTTCTTAATCACAAGTTTACCCAGATTTTAGATAGGTAGTTTAACTTTTATTGAGATAGATTCTCAATCCTTAACACTAGATACACATGTATGAACCGACTATGCAACTTACTAAACGCGATGATAAACATCTAGAGTTAATTTAGTTGGAGATAGGATCGTTAGTCATACTGAGTCTGTTCGCTCACATTAAGATCGAGTATTTGCTCGGAAGTCTCGTAATAACTAGACAATAATTCGCGATTTTCGACCTTGCCTAACTTCGCCTCAATTTCGGCGGTGACTGCGACGCATTCACTGCCAACTATGCCAATCGCACGTTCAACGATTTTGCCATCTTTCCCAATTAAGTACTCGATACGTTGATATTGCGACATAATGTAATAGTTTTTCTCAACAATAACAATTACTAATATTCTAGCGTCTCTAAATCAAAATCGCAAAATTAAAAGCATTGCAAAATAGTAGTTTTAATTAAAGAATGCTGAAAAGGCTTACCTCACAAGTCTTTTTAACATTCTTTAATGTAATGAAGGAAAGGTGTGCCGCAGTGATCGCCTTTGTTGTGCGATCACTTTTACTATTTCCCAGCTAGCTTTTTCTCAGTGTTTTGAATTGCTCCTTTGGCATAGATATTGTTAGGACGAATAGCCAATGCACTTTGAAAGTTAGTTAAGGCAGTGTTGTAATCCTTTTTGTTAAAAGCTTGACAACCTGCTTTCACAAAAGTATCATATTTGCCCGCCGAACTCTTTGCAGGGGTGTTTTTTACCTTATCAGCACTATTCACTTTTTCGGCTACTAGGGAATTGCCTCTATGGGGCAAGGTTTGAGCCTGTTCTGATTGTGCGGCAAGAGCTACATCACAAAATAAGACGGAACTGGCAATGGTGAGGATTAGTATTTTTTTATAGGAAAATTTTTCTGCACTAGGTTATTGTAGCGTTCCCATACTTACATCGCTTTGAGCAAAGTTCCCCCCACTCACTTCATGAGTTTTACTTTTCTAAGTCCAAAATTTTACCAGCAGATATCCCATCGGTGGCAGTACCGAAATACCAAAGTGATGCGGCGGCTTCTGCGCGAGTAACGGGCTTTTGCGGTTGCAGAATTGTAGTAAATCCAAAGCTGCGGCGAATATTAGAAATATCTCGCAGTTGAGCATCAGCAAAAATTGCACCTAGGGCGCTTTCGCTAATGCGATCGCTATCTTTAAAACCCCAGATTTGACTGATGCTGTCCCATGTGGCGATAGGCAAAGGCTGGCGGAGGTCGATGGGGATTTTCCATTGCACTAATTCTTCGCGTAATAGGGGATCATTAGGTCGAAAGCGATCGCCTGTACCATTAATTAGTCCTGCGTTAGCTAGACCTTGGATAATCGCAAAATCGGGATAATTATTGGGAATATCGGGAAAACTAGCGCTGTCGTTAGGCTGAGCGAGACGAATTTGGCGACTTGGTTGATTTTTATAGAGACGGTTATTAGTTTGTAGCAACCATCGCGCATATTCACGGCGTGAAACCAAAATATTTGGTTTGAATTCTTGTCCCGTTTTTGCAGAAATTGTCGCTAATTTATGAAGATCTTTAATCCAATTTCTAAGAGGAGCAGGAGCCTGTTCAATATCGCTAAATTCACCAGCTAGGGTCTTAGAATTAGCGAAATCAATATAGAAAAGTTTTTTGAGCGAAGTAGGAGAACTAAATATTTGGGAGGGTAAGTTTTGTAAAGCGATCGCTATTGCTAGAGGATTAGATAGGCGATCGCTAGAATTATTTATGGTGGAATTTAGATTTGGACTGCCAACACCTGCATCAGCCGAACTTGTGGGGGAATTAGTGGGCGTTAGCTTAGGTGTAGGGCTTGGGGATGGTTTAGCTATTTCAGTAGTTGGTTCAAGATTAGCGTCATTTTGGGGAATCGCTGGGGTGATCGCCCCTTCCAGTGAGCTGCCAAGATTTGATCCCTGACAAGCCGTAAGGAAATAAGCACTCATTCCGAGCAGCAACAACTTGGGAATTCTAGTAATTAATCGCAATGTGAATTTTACCAAAACTTTACATGAGTTATTTTTTTGTTTAAAGCTGTACCGTACTTCGCACGGTACAGCTTTAAACTAAGAAGCTTGACTATCGCTTTCAAGTAAATTAGAACTAGGTGGCAGCGGAGGGATAATTGCGGGAATTGCACAGGCAATTTCGGGTCGGAAATTAGCATAGCGACTGCGACGGATGCCGATGAGTTCATCTTGAATATCCTCAGCACTTTCGCCTAAACAGATGAGTAAGTGTGTGGTTAACTCCAAGCTTGCCTCAAAGGTGGGATGCACAACTTCCTTTGCCCCCAATTGATACAGAGTATCAATATCTGCATCTTTTTTGGCTCTTGCTACAATGTCGATGTTTGGAGAAATACTTACTGCCCGTTGAACTGCAAGCCTAGTGGCGATCGGATCAGAAATAGCAATCAACATCGATCGCGCATGGTCGATTTCTGCTTTTTCTAGCACCAAGGCACTCGAACAATTACCGTATAGGTAAGGAATATTTTGCGATCGCAGGATTTGCACTTTCGACTCGGCATCTTCAATGACTAATACTGAATAGCCCTTTGACTGTAGCAACGAGACTATACCCTGTCCGATGCGACCATATCCACAAACCACCACATGATCCTTAAGTTCAGCATTGGCAGAAAGTTCTTGAGGCATATCTAACTTGTTCATCCAAGCTTTGAGGAATGGCACTTTTTCGAGTAATGTCAAAATCTGCGGTGTTGCCTTTAGCAAAAAGGGGGTCACCATCAAAGTGACAGCCGTTGTCCCCAAAATCAACAAATACACGCGGCGCGATACTAAGCCTAATTTTTGACCTTCACTAGCGAGTACAAAGGAAAATTCACCAATTTGGGCAAGTCCTAAACCTGCAAAAATGGCAACGCGCAGAGGATAGCGGAAGAAACTCACCAATGGCACAACAATCAAGAACTTGCCCAGCATCACGATCGCCACAAGACTAAGAATCAATTCCCAGTTTTGTAATAAAAATACAGGATCGATCAACATCCCGATCGCCGCAAAAAACAAAGTCGCAAACACATCCCGCAAAGGCTCAACATAGGTGAGGGCTTGATCGGCATATTCCACCTCAGAAATCATTAAGCCTGCTACGAAGGCTCCCATCTCAATCGATAAACCTAGCTGCTCAGTGAGGAGTGCAATTCCTAGACATAGCACAATTACACTTAGTAAAAATAACTCGCGGCTCTCGGTACTCGCTACCCATCGTAAAAATGGTGGAATTATCCATACCCCTGCTGCGATCGCTCCCCCTGCAAATAATGCAGTGACAGACAAAGATTTGATCACCTCAATCCCCACAGTTTCAGGATGATCTAACGCAGGTAAGACCGCTAACATTAATCCCAAAGCCAAATCTTGGATAATTAACATCCCCAATGTCACCTGCCCCTGTGCAGACTCGGTGGCATTGGTTTCCATCAAACTTCGTAATACTACAGCCGTTGACGACAGCGATAAAATACCACCAAGGAAAATCCCCTGAACAGGTGTCTCCACCCATCCCACAAATACAGATACGCCTGTGGTCAAGGCGATAGTTAGTAAAATTTGTAAAGTGCCGCCGCCTAAAGCGATCGCCCTCACCTTGTTTAGTTGCTTAAGGGAGAACTCAACGCCTAGAGCAAATAGTAAAAAGGCAACCCCAAATTGGGCAAGGGTTTCTACTTGAATTAATTCTTTGATTAGTCCTAACCCTGTAGGACCAACCACGATGCCACCAAAGATGTAGCCCAATAAAACTGGTAATCGCAATGCCGCCGCTAGTAATCCGCCAAAGGATGCTGCTGCAAGAACAGTTACTAAATCAACAATTAACCGAAAATCTTCTTGCACAGAAATTAACTCAAGAACGTTGCTTTCTATACTTTAAACCCATATTAGAAAAAGGAAACACTGTATGTTCTCTTTTTCTTCACCCCAATAGTGCATTAACCTTAATACTAAAGCCTTCAAGAACTTCAGAAGTAATCACTTTATTTCAGTGTTTTTTGTAGCGATCACCGTGCTAATCATAGTATTAATCAAGCTAATTTAGTCTGATTATACTTAACCCAAACGATGAAAGCATCACTTAGCAGTGCTTTCATCGTTTACAGAAAAAAATTAATATTTTCACTTGTCAAGATTACACAGTGTGTTATCATTAGATTCGCGAGTTAAGGGCTTGTAGCTCAGTGGACTAGAGCACGTGGCTACGGACCACGGTGTCGGGGGTTCGAATCCCTCCTGGCCCGTTGAATCAAAATCAGCATAAAAAAGCAGCACTATGTGCTGCTTTTTTGGTTGGTTATTTAGTTTTAAATTTGCCAGCGATCGCCTGAACGACATCATCAGGGCTAACAATCCAATAGCTAAAGCGAAATTCGTTGGGTTCACTGGGTCTCCCTTTAAGACTCGATGATTGAATTTGCTCAGGTTTTAGAGTAAGGCTAAAGGTTGAGATCGCCATCATTTCATCAAAGCTGAGATTTGAATCCACATGCTTTTGCATAATGTTAATGAGATCGGGCAACCGTAAAACAATTGAGGGATGAGCAAGTTTTGTCTTGAGCGCTTTTAAAACAATTTGCTGTCTTTTTATCCTGCCAATGTCTCCCTCTTCATCATAACGAAATCTCGCAAAGCCCTCTGCTTGCTCGCCATTAAGGGTTTGTAACCCCGAATAAAGATTAATATTTAACTTTTGGGTTTTGTCAGCATATTTCATTCGCTTGGGAACATTAATTTCCACACCACCAACCGCATCAACCAAAGCAGACAAACCAAAGGTATCGAGCCTCACATAGCGATCAATTTCGACCCCATTTAATTTCTCTGAAACAATTGTTTGGGCAAGTTCAGCCCCTCCATAGACATTAGCAGCATTAATCTTGACAATACCATAGTCAGGGATTGGCACTTGTGTATCGCGTGGGATGGACAGCATATTCACTGAGCGATCAGTGGGGTCAAAACGAATTAGCAGCATACTATCACTGCGACCATTAAATGACTCAGGTGAACCAAGGGGAGCTTCAAGAATCCGATCAACACCCATCACCAGAATCTGATATGGACGATCTAACTTACGTCCTAAGCTCTCCATGAAGACTTCTTCAGGTTTACGACCCGATAATAAACCACCCCAATCGATCGCGTTAATAGGGACAATCCGACTTAAAAAAGCTCCAGCACCGACCGAAGCGACAAGGGATAAAGTAAAAACTATTTTTGCGAAGGGGATGTGCTTGCGCTTAGATAGCTTTGGGTGTGTGACTTCGACTCGCATTGTTTCTGGGGAATTGGTTGGCAAATCAGCGCGATTAATTATCTTGGCTGACCGAACTTTGGATGCGGTTATCGGGCTATTGCTCACACACCACTCCATAACTTCTATAATGCTCAACAAACAAGATATACCGCAAGTCAACAACTCTATGCAAGCTGTAATTATTGCTGGTGGTAAAGGGACGAGGCTCAGACCCTTGACCTATGGCTGTCCTAAGCCCATGCTACCTTTGATTGATCGCCCATTTTTAGAATGGATAATCAATCGTTGTCGTGAAGCTAGTGTGAACGACATTTTGTTAAATGTGCAGTATCAATCGCAACAAGTGATTGATTATTTTGGCGATGGCGATCGCTTTGGGGTGAAAATTCGCTATATCGAAGAGTCAACGCCCTTAGATACTGCTGGAGCCATTAAGCTTGCCGAGCCGTATTTTACGGGTGATTCATTAATTGTATTCAATGCTGATATTCTTACTGACTTAGACTTGACGGCTCTAATAAAGTTTCATAAAGATAATCAAGCTGATGCAACTTTGACTTTGACACGAGTTCCTGACATTACACCCTTTGGTTTAGTAGAAATTAATGCTCAAAATCAAGTGCAAGCTTTTCGTGAGAAACCAAATGCAGAACAGGCGGTAGAATTTCTCGCTCAAGGCATTAATACAATTAATGCGGGAACCTATGTGTTAGAGCCAAAGATTTTTGATATCTATCCCACGGGTGAACCTTTGAGCTTTGAACGGAAAGTTTTTCCTAATGTCTTAGAAAATGGTTTAAAAATGATGGGATTTGTCTCAGATGGCTATTGGATGGATATGGGAACGCCTGAGAAGTATTTTCAAGCGCAGGTTGATGTTTTAGAAGGTAAGGTTCCCTATGATTTTGGCGATCGCTCTGAGCAGATAAGAGCAGGCGTGTGGGTTTCTAAAACTGCCAATATTGCAGAGGGAGCAGTTTTAGAATCTCCTTGCTTCATTGGCGAATCAACTTCCATTGGCAAAGATGCTTATATTCCCTCCCAAACTTTAGTTGGCGCTAATTCCCTTGTAAATAAAGCAATTTCTGCGGGAATGTATACTAAAGGTTCAATTTTGATTTAGAGCATCAAAGCTTTGCTAAGCAAAGCTTTGATGATAATTTGTGAAACTATTTATGAATAATATATCTATTTTTTTTGTTACTCATGGCAGTAGTGATCGCCGATCATGGTTGGCGTTGCAAAATTTGTTAACTACAGCGCGATCGCAAAAAGATGAATATGATGAATATAGAGATCGATATCATCATATTAGCGGCGGATGTCTTGAAGGACAGGCGCTCTCACTTGCTCAGCAATTGCAAGAATTTGCTAATGAGGTGATCGCAGGTGGAGGAACAGAAATTGCAATTCTGCCTTTGTTTTTGTTAGAGGGTGTCCATGTTACTCAAGATATTCCCGCAGAGGTAGCGATCGTTCAAAATAAATTCATAGATAAGTTACTCTTTCGGACAATCGCTCATCTAGGGACAAATCCGCAAATTTCTGATTTGATTTTGCAGCAATTTGAGAGATATTCTAATCGGGATATGGATGCCGATATTCAGGAACAACCATCGCGAATTTTAATCTCTCATGGTAGTCGTCGCGCAAGCGCCAATCACGTTGTTGAAGAATTAGCGCAACATAGTCAAGCGATCACCGCCTATTGGGGCGTTGAGCCTAAAATCGAAACTCAAATAGAGAATTTATTATCTCAAGGTGTTAGTAAAATCAATGTACTGCCCTATTTTCTGAATGAAGGTGCTACTACTGAAGCGATCGCTAACAGACTAAAACCCTATCGCGATCGGGCACATATTCAATTGCTATCAGTCCCATTATTAGACAAGCAAATTGTTAGGATATCTTTACAAATGATTTAACTAAGTTATAGAAAGTATCTATTGGAAATTCTCTTTCAATAGGTACATTTTGCGATATCCTAGATAAGCTGTTAAAAAACACACGCTTGAGGTTTCGGGTGTTTAGAGTTACTTGTAACTACTAGATTCCATCTCAGGCGCAAGGATAAACCCGAACACACGGAGAAAATTAAAATGGGAGTCGTAACCCTAGCCCAGTTGCTAGAGTCAGGAGTTCACTTCGGGCATCAAACCCGTCGCTGGAACCCCAAGATGGAGCCTTACATCTTTACCGAGCGTAATGGCGTTCATATCATTGACCTTGTGCAGACTGCACAGTACCTCGAAGAAGCCTATGCTTATTTACGCCAAGCTTCTGAGCAGGGCAAAAAAGTATTATTTGTGGGAACCAAGCGTCAAGCTGCTGGGCTAATAGCTCAAGAAGCTGCTCGTTCTGGTAGCTATTTCATCAACCAACGCTGGTTGGGTGGAATGCTCACCAACTGGACAACGATCAAAACCCGTGTCGATCGCCTCAAGGATCTTGAACGTCGCGATGAAAGTGGTGCACTTGATCGCCTACCTAAGAAGGAAGCATCTACCCTTCGGCGTGAATTAGAAAAGCTGCGTAAATATCTTGGCGGCATCAAGCTTATGCGTAAGCCACCAGATATCGTGATCATTGTTGACCACAAGCGCGAGTACAACGCTGTTCAAGAATGCCAAAAGTTGCGTATTCCCATTGTGTCTTTGCTTGATACCAACTGTGATCCCGATAGTGTTGACATCGGTATTCCTGCAAACGATGACGCAATTCGTTCCATTAAGTTGATTGTCGGTAAGCTTGCTGATGCAATCTACGAAGGTCGTCATGGCGATATCGAAGATATCGAGTACGAAATCTCGGCTGAAGAAGCAGAAGCCTATGTTGATGAGGAAATCATCACTGGTGACGAAGAAGGTGCAGAAGCTTAAGGCTTCTCAAAAAAGCGGCGCATTGCGCCGCTTTTTTTATGGAAAAACTTTGCCTAGCAGAACCGATCGCTTTGCACCCGTAACACTGGGCAAATTCCCAAAACGTTCCTTGACCCGTAAATATCCCAATACTGCGAAGGCGATCGCCTCTTTACTATCACCATTCAAACCAAAGGCATCAGTACGCTGCACGATCGCAGGGCATAGCAAATCTTGTAAACGCTCCATCAAATACCCATTGCGTCCACCACCACCACCGATTAAGACTTCCTCTGGAAAGACGGGTAAGAAATCACGATAACTTTTGGCGATCGCCATCGCGGTAAATTCGGTCAGCGTCGCCAGAATATCGTAATTACTTAAATGCTGACTTTCTGCTAAACGCGATTCCAAATAAGCTGGACTAAATAACTCGCGTCCTGTCGATTTCGGCGGTGCTATCACAAAAAATTCTTGCTTAAGCCATTGATTGATTAACTC
This sequence comes from Pseudanabaena sp. UWO311, assembly GCA_943371975.1. Taxonomy (GTDB): domain Bacteria; phylum Cyanobacteriota; class Cyanobacteriia; order Pseudanabaenales; family Pseudanabaenaceae; genus Pseudanabaena. The sequence goes on from CALRWX020000051.1 coordinate 17,685, forward strand.
TAAATCTGGTTTACCTTGTCGAGCGATCGCCCCATCGCGATCGAAAGGTTGACCAAATAATTGCTGAGTCGCCATATCCATTAGGACATTGCCAGTGCCATTATCAAAGCCAAATATTTGCTCTGGGATTGAGCCAACGTTCGGTGGTAAATAGGTGACATTGCTGATACCGCCGATATTTTGGCAAGCCCTATATTTAATGGGATGGGCTAACAATAAAGCATCCACCATCGGCACTAGCGGCGCACCTTGCCCCCCGACTTCAATATCCGCAACTCGAAAATCGCTGACAGTCTTAATTCCCGTTAATTCTGCAATGACTGCACCTCGTCCCAGTTGCACCGTATAACCCATTTTTTGAACTGCGGGTGGACGGTGAAATACGGTTTGACCATGCGAACCTATCAAATGTGGCTGACGATCAATCTTCCCCCTAATCGTGATCGCTGCTTTAGCAAAACTCTCGGCAATGCAATCATCGAGTTCACATATTTGTTGTAGCGATCGCGGTTCCCCTGCACAAATTGCCAAAATTTCTTTTCTTAAATCTGGATCATATTCATAGGTCTGCCCTGCGATCAGGTTAGTGGTAAGGATGCCTTGGCGATCGCAAATTTCTACAAGCGCTGCATCAATCCCATCTACCGATGTCCCACTCATCAAGCCGATTGCTAATATTTTGTCTGTTTGAGCATTAATCATGAATTGTCAATAAAAATATCTGAGCGATCGCCTTTCTTGTCATTGCTAAGCCTGTTTCCGATTGAGCATCTCGATCATCAGTCTAATACTTTCGGCTTGAGTTTGAGCAACGATCGCTTATTGTCTAGTGATTTCTTTGATTTCTAGTAATTCGGTGTGAAGAGATTCACTTTGAGATTGTGATTTAGTGGCTTGCTGTTTAATAATTTGCCAATTCGAGGATGAAATGCAACGGTATCTGATGAAGCAAAGAATACTTCGTAAGCGGTGCGATAGTCAAGAGATTTTCTTGGTCTGTAGTTGATCAAATTCACCACTTTCTGAAAGTTATCTTCTTTCACGATTTTGAAGTTCGTACTTTTGGGATAGAACTCTCTAATTAATCCATTCGTGTGCTCATTCAATTCTCGTTCCCATGAATGATATGGAGTTGCAAAGAAAGTCTCTATTTGCAATCTTTCAGATAGCTTCTCATGTCCACAGAATTCTCTGCCATTATCAAAGGTCATTGTCTTTCGGAATGTTGACCTCACAGGCTCTAATAGCTTAAGCATCACTCTATTTATTTCTTCCATTGTCTTATTCTTAGCTAGTCCAGTAAGTAAGTACTTCGATGCTTTATCGACATGGGTAACTACTACACCAGTATTGCTCTAACCTTTGCTTGATTTGGGTGATCGTCTTGTCGCTGATGCTCTGGAATCTTACCTTTACTTGTTTCCGTCTTGCCTGCATCAGGGCATCTGCCATATCTGGCAGATAGCCGATCTCGCGCTCATCTGTATTTCGCGATAGCTCTCTAGATATCGTACTTTTATTACGCTTCAGCCGACGACTGATCTCTGATATCGATAGTTGGTCAATTACTCGCAGTTTATAAAGTTCACTTCTTTCCGTGATGCTAAGATGGCTATAGCTCATGAGGATCTCCTGATTGTTGTGATTATCATCAGATTATCCTTGTGAGTCCCTTTATGCAAAGCTCTCTAGCCGTTGCATTTCATCCTTGAATTGGCGAGTAGATTTTCCGCTTAGAAATGCATAAAAAAATACTGTTGACAAATAGGGACGCAAACCATGGATATTGGCAACACCAAATCAGAATCCTTTGCACTAATCGAAAAACTAAATGAAATTGGTATTGCCCTATCGGCGGAAAAAAATACTCCTAAACTATTGGAGATGATTCTGAGAGGAGCAAAAACGATATTAAATGCTGACGCGGGGACACTTTATCTTGCTACTGAGGATAAAAGGTTTCTTCAGTTTGAAATCATGATAAATGATTCATTAGGAACTATTTTAGTCTCAAAGCCAGAGGAGCCAATCCCCTTCCATCCATTGTCTCTTTACAATGACGAGGGCGATCCTAATAAAACAATGGTGGCAGCCCGTGCTGCTATCTATAAGCAAACTATCAATATTTCTGATGCCTATACATCAACAGAAAATTTAGACTTTACTGGAACAAGAGCTTTTGATACTAGAACGGGGTATAGATCGCAGTCATTTTTAACTTTACCAATGCTCAATCATGAAAATGAACTGATTGGTGTATTGCAGTTAATTAATGCAAAAGATCCCAATAGTGGTCAGATTATTGAGTTTTCGCAAATTTCCCAGCGAATCGCTGAGTCTTTGGCATCACAAGCGGCGATCGCTCTAACCAATAACAAACTGATCGCGCAATTTCGTGAGCTATTTGAGTCATTTATTAACCTCATATCTGAGGCGATCGATAAAAAATCGCCCTACAATGGTGCTCACTGTCGCCGCGTGCCAACTTTAACGATGATGATAGCCGATGCTGCTTGTAAGGCTGACTATGGTATTTTCAAAGAGTTTAACTTAGATGAAGATGAACGCTATGAACTTAAAATTGCAGGATTACTACATGATTGCGGGAAAGTGACAACGCCTGTCCATGTAATTGATAAGGCAACAAAATTAGAAACAATTTTTGACCGCATTCATCTTGTAAATACACGCTTTGAGGTGTTAAAGCGTGACACGGAAATTAGTTTTCTCAAACAAAAAATTGCAGCGATCAAATCTGGCAATCTCAGCATCATTCCCGATCTCGAAGCTGTCTTAGAACAAAAACTTACCCAATATTCTAGCGACCAGAATTTCCTACATATCTGTAATATTGGCGGTGAGTTCATGAGTGATGAACTCAAGGAGCGCCTTCAGCAAATAGCCAAGTATCGCTGGATTGATCCCCAAGGAGTTGAAACCAATTTCTTGACTGAAAACGAAGTATGTAACTTAAATATTTCTAGGGGGACACTAACTAATGAGGAACGCAAGATTATTAATGATCACATTGTCGTCACTATCGAGATGCTAGAGCAGTTGCCCTATCCCCACAATCTCCGTCGAGTGCCAGAATATGCAGGAGGACATCACGAACGTATGGATGGTAAAGGCTATCCCAAGGGATTAACTCGCGATCAGATGTCCGTACCTGCCAGAATGATGGGTATTGCTGACATTTTTGAGGCTCTCAGCGCTAAGGATCGCCCCTATAAAAAGGGCAAAACTTTAAGTGAATGCCTACAGATTCTCGGTAATATGAAGTTGCATGGTCACATAGACCCCGATCTGTTTGATCTATTTGTCAGAGAAAAAGTTTATTTACGCTATGCCAAGGAATATCTTGATCCCGATCAGATCGATGAAGTAGACGAAAATAATATCCCCGGTTATACACCACCTTTTGCTTGTTTTTTCGGCAATAATTAACTTTTAGTTAATTATTGCTGCTAGACGCTTCGCGACCCAAGACCTAACCCCATCGTTAAGATTCTTAAAAATTTGATTTTGTACTTACTTATGTTTGCTCAGTTTCGCTCTCAATATCCACAGGGGCGCATCCAGACTGAGATGCTTCCTAAAATTGATGGTCTTCATGCCTTTAGAGCGATCGTATCTCAGGGTGATGCGATCATGGCAACAGCTACCGCTGTCGATAGCGATCTGGAAATAGCTGAAGATCGGGCAGTCAAACGCGCGATCGCGATCGCTGGTATTGCTTTTGACAATAACTACGGGGGCTATGCAGGGAGATCGCCAATCTTGACACAGGTTTCCCGTGAACCATCGACCGTAAACTCATTACCGTCTGCTAACTTAAATAACTTAGAAAATAATTTAGAAAATCTAGGGTCTGGACATCATACTACCCATACTATTCAGTCTGTTCAGTCAAATCCTGCGCTAGACTACGCAAGTGAATATGGGGCAAATTATGAGCCTGAACAGGATTTACACTATACACCCATCAATAGCTCTCTTGAGAATACCAAGGTAGCAACGCAACATCCTGAATCTCACTCTGCCCCGCTTAAAGTATCTGCGCCAACAATTGCTCCCGAACCACTCGATATGTCGGATGCGATTTCTAAAATTGATGTGGAGATGGAGCGTTTAAACTGGACAAAGCAACAGGGACGTGATTATCTGGTACGAACTTTTGATAAGAAATCACGCCAACAATTGACCAATGATGAGTTATTACAATTCCTGAGTCATTTAAAATCCTTGCCGACTCCCCATCGACAATCAGCAAATACTGACGATTTCTTCTAAGGGACTTGCTATAGCAACATCTTTTGTGGCATGGCTCCGCCATGCCACAAAAGATAAAGAACCCTAATGCGTGAAACGTATTTTGATAACTGCCAGACATTTCGCCAATAATGAAACCTCTTAATTTTCAAGAAGAACTTAGTTTACTCATTCGTTCCAAATGCCCGATTATTTATATCGTGACATGGGAAGAAGAACGGGCGGAAAAGGCGATCGCGCATGTTGCTCAGGAATGCAGTCCACCACGCCAGATGTTGTATTACGATTTGGTGCGTGGCTTTGAGCATAATCAGGAGGGCAAAAATAATTTATTGCAAGCCTTGCAAGTTGTGGAAAATAGCGATCGCCAAAGCGCGACTATTTATGTGTTTCGCGATCTGCATCGCCGCTTAGCTTCCCAGCGTCTAGATGAAATTTTTGTGAGGCAATTGCGTAATCTCTATCGAAGTTTTCGGAATTCGCGCAAGACCCTAATTTTGCTTAGTCCTTTGTTAGAGATGCCTTCAGAACTTGAAGAGCAGGTTGCCGTACTCTATTTCCCACTACCCGAAAACGCGGAAATTCGCCATATTATTGAGCAGATGATTCCCCCAGAGCAGTTACGAATGACGGGGAACAGCCTCGAACAATTAGTGAAAGCTTGTATGGGCATGACTCGTGATCGCATTTGCCATACTCTTTCTAAATCAATCGTGCAGAAACATTATCTCAATGAATCGGATATTGATCGAGTCTTGATTGAAAAACAAAAGCGGATTCGTCAGACAGAATTTTTAGAATTTTTTACGCCCAATGAAACTCTTGATAATATTGGTGGTTTAGATAATTTCAAACTTTGGTTGATGCAGCGTCAATTAGCCTTTTCCGATGAAGCGAGAGCCTATGGCTTGCCCAATCCAAGGGGAGTTTTATTATTAGGGATTCAAGGAACGGGTAAAAGTCTTTGTGCAAAAGCGATCGCCAATCTTTGGCGTTTACCGTTGTTGCGCTTAGATGTGGGGCGTTTATTTGGTAGCTTAGTCGGTCAGTCAGAAAGCCGCACCCGTCAGACGATTCAGCTAGCGGAAGCCCTTGCTCCCTGTATTCTCTGGATTGACGAAATCGATAAGGCTTTCGGGGGAATTGCTAATAGCATGGGGGATTCGGGAACTAGTCAGCGCGTATTAGGGACTCTATTAACATGGATGCAGGAGAAGTCTAGTCCTGTATTTGTGGTTGCTACGGCAAATAATATCCATGCATTACCGCCAGAACTATTGCGAAAGGGAAGATTTGATGAACTCTTCTTTATCAATTTACCCACCCATGAAGAGCGCAAAGAAATCTTTCTGCTTCATTTGAAGCGATTTCGTCCGACGAAATTGCGAAATTTTGATATTGATCAAATGGCAGCGATTTCTAAGGAATTTAGTGGAGCAGAAATTGAGCAGGCGATCGTCGAAGGAATGTATCGTGCCTTTCATGAACAGCGTGATGTGAATACTGAAGATGTTATCGGTGCAATTAAAGAAACCTATCCTTTGGCTAGTACGGCAAGGGAACAAATTAGTTTTATGCAGTCATGGGCAACACAGGGAAGGGCGCGAAGTGCTTCGCGAGGTGAAGTAGTTACCTTATCACCTGATAAACCTGAGAAGAGCAAGCATCGTCCCCTACCACTTCCTCCTCTACCACAAATTAGATCAAACTCAGACTCATGACTCCTCATTCCACTACTTCCTTTGATAATCCTGATTTGCCGCAATTACAAGCAATTAAGGCGCATTTGGATTTAGTATTGCTCGCTTTAGAGGCTTTAACGGGGCTGGGTTCCGATGAGATGTTGGCGGTCGCCGAAAAATTGGGGCTAGAAGAAATTTTGCGCGATCGCATTACTCTCTGGCGATTGCGACAGGCAAGCCCGTTACGCAAGGGCAAGGGACGTAAAAAACTTGATGTCGATGAAGCTAGAGCTATGACCTTGATTAGTTGCACCTTAGCTGCCCAACAACAATTCGCCATTCGCAATGCTGTCGCTCAACTAGAAAAATGTACTGCGCTCAAACGTTTACCCTACCGCGAACCCATCCTTGGCGACTATCTCGATCGCTTTAATACCCTCTATCAGGAACGTATGGCAGAAGAAGAACAGGCAAGACCTGAAGCAATCCAGAGATTAGCGTTAAAATTATTAGTAGATCTTTTATTTTACAGTTCCCAACTCGGGTCACGTCGCCTTTGGGTTGCGTTATTTGAACGAAGTCAATAAAAATTTTTAAATTTTGCAAAGCAAAATTTAAAAATTTAAAATATAAACAACCATGCGTAACTCATCGTCAGAATCAAACACCTTCAGCAGTCGCTATGACTTACCAACCTGCTCGTTAGAGGTCTGGACGGAACGATCGCCTTTATCCGATTGGCAAGCGCAAATTGTAGCGCAAAATCTGCACTTTCAGTTGCAATTAGCAAATGGACAGAAAATCATTGAGGGCAATCAACAGCAAATTACAAATTTGATTGAGGCGGTGACTAACTATTGCGATCGCTGGTTAGCTCAGGATGATTTTGAGTCTCTCGATCATGCCATTGAGATTCCAAAATTATCGAAATTAGAACTCTCAACCTTGCAGTTATTTGATCTTTACGAGAGTTTAGAACTTTGTGCTAATGAATTTGTGATTTTGCCGAATGTTTTGATAGAAGTTCGCCGCCTTAATCCCAATTGGCTCAAGATTATTGCAGGGGCGATCACGATTGTGGGAGTCACCATTGGTGCAGTTCGTCTCATCTCTCCTCCCTTTGGCGAGCAGCCCAGCTATCAAATTGCGTCTACTCCCTCCACTTCATCTCTCGAAAAAGTATCTGTAGCACCTTCAACTAGGTTAGAAAATACCTTGGAAGGTAAGGTCGCTGTTGCACCAAAATCTGCTGAAAAAAAGCCTAATGCAGCGATCGCCCCTACTGCCCCCAATGCTTCTCAACCCGTCCAAACTTCCAATCAAGGTCTAAATCAAGACCTCAGGTTCGAGTCCAAAATCAGCATCAAAACGGATAAAGTTGCGATCATCCCTGAAGTAACGAATAACTCGACAAGTAGCGATCGTCAACGTGCAGTAGTAAATTCTCCTTCGATTACTGATGGGATGACCGCAGGTAGTACAGCTTCTCAGTCAGGACGTTTGCAACTTCCAAACAAAGATATTCCATCACCTGCAACAATTGCCGCAGAAGCCTCTAAATCTTCACCTATTGAACCATCCGCCAATTTGCCCCTCCCATCAGCAACTTCGCGGTCTGCAAATACGGATATCCTAATCAATATTAAAGTTATACAAATTCAATCGGAATTGTCTAGCAATATCACTACAGATCTAGTACGTTATCTCCAATCGCAAAGACTTAATAGCTCAGTAACAGGGACACTAAATCTACAATTAGAGATTTCAGGCGATCGCCCGAAAAATATATCGACTGATAATCAAAACTCGACCTTAAAAGATAACAATACAATCTCTGAAATAGAAAATATACTTCTCCAATGGCGATCGCCTAACTCTGTAACAGGCAAAGTACGTTTAGTTTTATTACTAAAGTAATGATGTAATACTTCTCGACACGTCATTACTTTAGTAATAAAACTAATTGATGGTGATCGACTAATTCTTCTTTCGTAGATATAGTTTTAAAAATTTTAAATTATATGTATGAAAGAAGGACATTTTGCGCTCCTGTTTTTTATCCATTCAATTGAAATACAAAACTTACCTTATCGCCTTTGCCTAAGGAAATGCGATCGCCTGCCCTGAGCTTATGGCGATTGCCCACAGGTAAGGGGGAATTGTTGATGTAAGTACCATTAGAACTACCCGTATCTTCAAAATAAAAATCGCCGCCCTCGATGCGGATATCAGCATGGATGCGCGAAACAATATCTGAATCAGGGAAACCAGAAACATCAATATCGGGTGGGATTACTGTATTTGTCTTTCCAATATGGACAACGGGTAAATGAGGTGGAATCTCAATAGTGAGGTTTGTCTGGACATGGAGCAAAGATGCTGTGAACTCTTGTAACTGTGTTTTAACACTAAGCGGAACATTTGCAGGTACATAGACAGGCTCTGTACTTAATTCAGCAACAAATATTTCTTCAGTATGATTCGGAAGTGTTTGCCCCCCTGCGGTTACGTTGGCAGCTAAGCTTTCTACAGCATTTCCTTCAGGATTTTCGACAGGTAAAGAATTAGACATAGCGATAGGAATGGGTAATATAGAAAAAGATTTAGTTGATGGATCTAGAGAGGGACTAATTACACCACTTTCTAGATTAAGCTCTTGATCACGGCTAGAGACCGTTACCGCAGTCAGATTAAACCCACAATGACCACAAAACTTAGCATCTGAGAGCACCGTTGAATGACAACTAGGACATTGTACATTTTTGATGATCGGTAATGGCGTAAAACAGGCTTCACAGTTTACGGCTCCGTCAGGATTAGAATGAGCACAACTAGGACAGGTAATCATACGAGCAACTTGAGGATTAATAAAGGATTAGTGATTTGGATGGTTAGGATGGAGGTTGTTTTGCGTCAAATATGCTCAACGCTGATGTTTAGTTAGGGATTTGGTGGTGGTTGCAAGACAGTTTTGGAAGCAATGCGGGTTTTCTTGCGATCTGCTTCACTGAGCAATGTACCTTCTTGCAGACGAGTAGCATTATTCTGCAAAATTGTTGATGCATTATGATCACCCATTTGCAAAGCTGTCTTTGCAGCAGACTGCAACATTGTCGCTGCACCATTACGATCTCCCTGTTGCAATTTTTGTTCCGCAAGTTGGGTTTGGCGATATTTCGCTAGCGCTAGTAAATGATTCTGTACCTGCGGAACGATCTTTGGCGTAAAGTCTTGGACTAAATCAGCAGATATCTCCAAGGATGGTGATAGGGCATTAATCTGCTTCTGTAAGGGAATATCATAACGGACTTGCGCTGACAGAATGGGTATTTCTGGAGTGTTAGGATAACTAGAAATAAAACTAGCAGGACTGATATAGAGGTTAACTAGTACCACCCTTTCTACATCAGTCATCAGGTCTCCAAGTCGGACAATAATTGCGTTCCCTTCAATTTGATAGGGCAATTCAATAGTATCAGGAGAAACTTGGGCGATCGGTTTTAATTCCGCAAGCCGAACATGGGGCGCAAGTTGCAAAATCAAATGGGCATTGGTCAACCCGATCGCTTGCACCCGCTTTAATAACTTTTGAAATTCTGCTCCTGCCACATCAGGCGATGGAATATATGCCATAGCGCCACCACCAGCATCGGCAATTCGTTCTAACACATCCTGATTCCAGCTATCGCCAAACCCAAGACTATGCAAGGTCATGTTGTATTCTGTGGCTAAGCGTGAAAACTGGAAGCACCGTTCATTATCACCATGCTCATTTTCTCCATCGGTTAACACAAAAATTTGGCTGATAGTGCCATCTTTGCCTTTACTGGTTTCCTGTAAGCCAAGCTTAATGCCATCATCAATGCAAGTACCCCCTGATGCTTTTAGGGATTGGATTTTTTCTTTGATCGATGCAATGCGATCAACTAGTTGATTTTCGACTACGACGCTGGCTTTGTGGTCAAAACCAACGACACTAATCCGATCCTGTGGATACATCTGATCAACGAGATCTCGTGCAGCCCGTTTTACTGTTTCCAGTGGCTGCCCCCCCATGGAACCACTATGATCTAAAACAAGACATAAATTCAGAGGTGCATTATTGCTATCAGCGCTAGCACTAGCCGATACAGAGATCGCTAATTGGCGCTGACTGCTGACTTGATTACTATCGAGATAGCGATCGCTTAATTTACAGGTCAGATTTACGCTCATTTACGCTTCTATTCCTAAGTTTTCACAGGATTTTTTTAAAATTTCATCAGAAGCAAAGGGCTTCTTCATATAGATATCTCCACCAATATCATTACCGCGATCACGATCAAATTCTTGCCCCTTAGCAGTCATTATAATAATGTATACATCACTTAAATAAACTAGCATCACCTTTGACGGTTTGACAAATTGATCTTGGGCATCACTACATCTAAGAAGACAAAATTTGGCTTTTCTTGCTGAATCGTCTCCAGTGCTTCTAACCCATTAGTTGCGGTTAATATCCCTATATCACAACCTTCTAACTCCTCTAGGGTTTGTTCTAGTAGCAAACGGATATGAGGTTCATTATCGACGATTAATAGTTTTTACGTATTGTAAAAACTATAAGACTTCTCAAAACTAATGTATCACTTACGGAGCTTTACACTGAAAAATAATCTCTAACAGCCATTAGTAGAGTTGCGATGCAGCTCTACTAATGGCTGTTAGAGGTTTATAAAATATAGACTTCACTCATGAACTAATTCAAAAATTTTCACCAAGTTATTTAATTATTAAGATTGTCGATTTCGTTTACTGACTGGCGATATTCGTTCCTCCTAACATCAGTTACTAAACAAATTTGCCTGCTTACTTTCTACTTCCATCTCAAGATCAGTAACTAAAACTTCCACTTTCTGCTCTTAAATCACGATAGAAGATTTACATATTAGAAGCAATCGTCATCATGCATGAGATCTAAATTATTTTCACGCGATGAGCCAACAGGTAAGTGCTGCCGCGATCGCATCCGCCGCATCATCAGGGCGGGGAATTGCATCCAAACTTAATTCTCGCTTCACTGCTTCTTGGACATCGATTTTATCCGCATTGCCATGTCCTGTTAGTGCTTGCTTGATTTGTGGCGGAGAAAACTCAATAGGTTCAATATTATGTTGGTTGAGAACCAACACGATCACCCCTCTCGCTTGAGCCACATTCACCAAGTTGCCCATACGATAAAAGAATAACTTTTCCATTCCCACCACTTGTGGTTGAAACTGTTCGATTAATGTATGCATATCCTCATAAATAGTCTTGAGGCGATCGCCAATCGGCGTTTGTTTCGGTGTAACAATCGTGCCAAATTCTAATAGTTTGGGAGAAGCAGGTTTTTCGACTTCAATCAAGCCAAAACCAACAATTGCTAACCCTGGATCGATCCCTAAAATTTTCATACAAGCAATCTTACATCGCTTTGCACTTTCTTAAAACTGAAATAATAAAGCGCTCCCCATTGTCAAGACAAAAAAGTATAAAAGTTAAGATAAAAAGCTGCATCGACAAAAGGCAAGCAAAATAACTACATATGAACCTCCGTGTTAGGGTGTTTAAAATGAACTGTTGCAGGAGTTTGATAGTCCAAAGAT
>CALRWX020000052.1:0-28831 GCA_943371975.1 Pseudanabaena sp. UWO311
CACTGGGATTTATAAACTGTCGTCCACAGTCAGCACAAATGTGATTTTGCTTTCCTTGCTTAATTCCATTTTTCCTTATGTGTTCTGATCCACACTTTGGACACTTCATCTTTCTTGTTTGAACTCATACTTCATTATGCAACGCCAGAAAATTTATGGTAGACAAATTAACTCTTAAAGGGAAAGGGGATAAGACTTGGTATCCAGCTTCAATATGTAATTTAGAAGAACATCTAAGTTTCTTAATAGAAGACAATATGTACCTGACCCATGAGAAAATAAAACCTCTCAAGAAAAATGTTGCTCATAGCTTGCAATACATTCAATTTTTGAATCAAATACTCCAAGACATTGAATTAAGCTCAGCTTTGCAAAAGCAAAATATTAAATTTTTTGTTGTTTGTGGTGCTTTAATAATTGAAGCTTTGTTTTATTACATCGTTGTTAGTACAGGTCATGGGGCTACAACAAGTTGGAAATCACATAAAAAACTTAAGAAAAGTGATGTGTATGAAGTTAAAGGTGAAAAGCTTTGTAATGAAACCGAAATATTTATTCAAGTTGATCCGCCTATAGTTAAAGAGATGACCTTTGATCAGATGTGTAAAAAAGTTGAGGATAAAAAGCTACTTGGTAATGTAGGAGGATTATATAAAGAAATTAGTGGAATCAGAAAGCTGAGAAACAAAATTCACTTACATGGTATTGCTCATTCAACGGATATAGATTGGTGGAACTTTAACCAAAATGAATTTGATTTAATTAAGAGAGTTATTTATGGCGTTCTAACGTCTTCTTTATTCTCAGGTAGCCCTTTAGGTTAATTGTTTGATTATCTGAAATGAACAAGATTGATATAGGAACCATTTATCGATCACGATTTTTGTAGAGAGATTAGCGATCACGGCGCAAATTGTAAACATTTAAGATAGTATTTAATTTTGGACTGAGGTCTTAAAAATGTGAAAATCCCTATCGATGCAGTTATCCCTGATGGCAAAATCACCAATTATTTGCTTGTACTAAAAGCAAAAGACGACAAATCACAATTCCTAGCTCAAGCAGGATTCACTCAAAACAATCCAGATTTACTCAAGACAGCAATTCGAGAACTAGCGAATAATGTTGAAGCAATCCCAGATATACAAAATGAATATGGGCAATTTTTTCTAGTTACTGGCGAAATTACTGGACTAAGCGATCGCCAACTATCTGTAACTACAGTTTGGCTGCAAAGAGCGATTGATAGCAAGTTTCAATTTATTACTCTGAAACCATACAAGGAGAAAAAATCATGAATCTCGAACTATATCAACAAGTTTATCTGAACCGCGATTTACCAGAATATCAACTAAAGAAAGGCGATATCGCCACACTAATCGACTTTGTACCCCATCCTCACAACCAAGAAGAAGGCTGTATTTTGGAAGTATTCAACGCATTAGGTGAGTCCATTCATGTTGTGGCTATTCCTAAATCTTGGGTTATTCCCCTACAATCCAATCAAATTTTTAGCGTGCGTACTCTTGCCTTAGCAAGTTAGTTGAAATGTAAAACGCTATTGGCAGGAGAAGAACCATGAAAGTTAAATACGATGCAGAAGCAGATATTCTCATTTTCATCTTGCAAGACGATTTGCCATACGATGCAATATCCGAGCAAGGCGGCGTAATTGTTAGCTACAACGAAGCCCAAGAACCAGTTAGCATTGAGTTTTTAAATGCCTCTAAGCGCCAACTGTTCAATCCTAGCGAAACCAATTTAGTTGTTTCAAGGTAATTGGTTGTGCTAGTTGCCGATCATCGACATACTTTCACTCTATTCCTTAGACATAAACTATTTCGCCAGTTTGAATACTTGCAATTACTTCCTTAACTCTTGGCACTAAAGGCTTGAGGGTTTCTAGTCGATTATTTGGTGCAGATAAAACAATCACAGCTAAATCAATCGTAGTCAGATTTTGTTGTGCTGACAGATTATTGTCAATCGTAATAAACACATCAAATTCACTCGCCGCAAGCCTCAGTAATTCACCGTTCTTTTTGCTTGCCCATCCTTGCTCTGGCACGGTCACAATAGTATGTCCATCAGATATTTCTCGTTTCAGCTTTTTGGGCAAGCACTCATCAAGCAGCACTTTCATAATCATGTGCCAAATAATATTTGATTGATAGATTTAAGAACTTCACTACTTTTTCTTTCTGCACAGTTGGAAAGTCATCTAAAAAATCTTCCAGTGAGTCTCCTGCTTCCAGATAATCAACCAAATTCTTTACAGGAACTCTAGTTCCCTTAAATACAGGTATTCCAGAGAGAATTTCAGGATCTCTTACAATTAATTGATTTTCCATTTTGTTACCTCAATGTTAGGTCTCTCATAATTTAGATCTTACAACGAAAATATGAAATCATGTTTATGCCTTCTCATAAGCAGCAATAAAATCATCCCGCGAAATCCCTGATTGAGTACAGATACTTCTAAGTGTAGAACCCTTAATCACTTTGATTTAGGCGCACCAACAGGAAACTTAGCCATTACACACTCGCCTCTGCCACAAAAGCCTCAAGCACCGAAGACTCAGACTCTAAAACCGATCGCCCAAAGGTTTCGACATGAAACAAGATCGCCGATCGCACATCATTGAGAGCCTCTTCATAGGAATTTCCCTCACCAACCACAACCCCTTGAATACCTAGAGGATAAGCCACATAACCCTCTGGATGCTTTTCCACTACAATTTTAATATGTTTCATGATTAATTAATGTAATTAGAGACATCTATAATACTAGCCTTTTTGTTTGCTGGACAAGCACTCATCAAGCAGTACTTTCATAATCATGTGACAACTGTAATTGCCAAAGGGGACATTGCCGATCGCTCTTGTCAAAGCTGCTATCTGATAGGCTAACTTTCTCAAATCCTTGAGCATAAATCTGGGCTTCTGGGTAAAGCAATCTTACGATTTGGGCAAAGGTGGGATCTAGCTCTACGCCTACCCATTGCGATCTGATTCTCATATTCTGAGGCTGGCAACCCATAAAGGATAGGGTGTTGCAAGCAGGTTCAAGGATCGAGCCACCTGTAAATCCGATCGCGGCGAGTAAGTCCCACATAGCACGGATGACTTCAAAACTCGTTTGATATGCGGTGGCAGTGGCGGATTTGGCGGCTTGGATTTCGGCAGTGGTGGGCAGTTGGCAAAGTCTTTCATAGCATCGGTACTGCCATGTGATCCCTTGATGGTTCGCTCCCACCCAGATATCGGTGAGGGTTCCCCATCCCGAGGCTTTGGCTAGTTCTATTTGCTGGTCAGGTTCGCCGATTTGGATGGATTTCGATAGAGCGATCGCCTCTACTGTTGCTTCGGCTTTTATTCGTAGGGAACAATCAAAATGTTCTTCAATTTCTGGGGTAATTTCAAACATAGGGTTTTGTGCTTTTGGCAAACTTTCAGTTGTTATGCGTTTGTTCTTGAGAACAGGCGCTAGCCATCGGCACAAAAAAAGGCAAGACTTTAGCTATCCTGCCTTTTTTTAGTATTGGTTGAAAAATCTTCTATTTACCTTTGCCTTTGGTTTTTAGCCAATCACTTAGGCCGGCGATCGTCTCTAAGTCAAATAATGCTTCGGCTAGATTTTCTAGTTGTTTTGCCGATAGTTTGTTTACCTTGCCCCGCAAACTTGGGCTAATCTGTCCAAACTTACGATTGAGCAGACGCAGTAGCATCGTAGCTTGTCCCTTTACAAGTCCGCGCTGCTCACCTAGCTTCAAACCTTTTTGTTCACCTAGCTTTAAACCTTTTTGTTCACCTAGCTGTAACCCACGTTGCTCACCGCGCTGCTCACCACGTAGCTCGCCTTCTTCTCTCGCCTCTTGATATACACGAGTCTGCTTTAAATCGCTGTATGTAAACATTGCCTCAATCTCCTGACGATTTAATTTTGGAAATTTATAGACCAATACTGTCTCTATTAATTCTAATACCTGCTCTTGAATTTCGGGATCATTTTCCTGCTCAATTTTATCGCCCAATTGTCTTGCCATAGCTACGGCTTGACTTTCACTAGACAAGATTAACTGAACAATAGCGATCGCAAAGGAGTCCGTCTCCCGATCTACCAAGTCTTCCAAGTATACTCTCTGTATCCTTTGACAGTTGAGCATCTCCTGCACATGGCTTCTTGGCTCTGGCTCATAGCTACGCCTCGCAAAGATGGCGATCGCTTTCCAATCATGTACGGGACGAGATTGGTTCAAATACAGATATATTTCCGATAAGTACTCCCAGTAAAAGTCTTCCTTTTGCTGAAATTGCACTTCTATTAAATATATCGGTTTGTCTTTCGCTTTTGGGATAAATATTCCATCAAAGCGAAAGGCTTTCTCTTTCACTTCCACTGAGCTAAATTCATAGCCCTCTGCTTCCGAGATCGGGCGTTCGATTAGCTCAAATAGCAAGCTGTGAAAGGCGTTAAATAATTGATAGAAAAGCGTGTCAGTCCTCATAATTACTTAGCCTAGCAAAGTTTTGACCTTGTGCAAATTGTTTTTCATTATTTTATTTTTTTAAAGAATAGATAATGAGAGAATAAAGCGATCGCTCTATCCTCTCTAGTTTCTAGGCTGCGACCAGTTCGCAAACTATGGTCTTTTGTTGCGTAGTCAGGGATGCAATATATTCACCAACTATGACTTTGGCAGAGTCCTTGGCGACTAGTCCTAACAGGTATGGCTTTTTCCTGCTATTTCGCACGACTTCAATTTGATATCTACCATCTTGTTCCCGTTGAGATACAACAATGGAAAT
The DNA here is from genome assembly GCA_943371975.1 of Pseudanabaena sp. UWO311. GTDB lineage: Bacteria > Cyanobacteriota > Cyanobacteriia > Pseudanabaenales > Pseudanabaenaceae > Pseudanabaena. The sequence continues at coordinate 4,810 of CALRWX020000052.1, forward strand.
ACAGGCATGTTCTCCATTGCCTGTCCATTTGGTTGCTGCGAGTTCTCCATACTGCGCTCCAACTACTTGCAGTCGCATGAGCTGGTTGTCATGGAGGCGATCGCATACTTCGGGTAGAAACATATTGAAGACAACACTCGCAGTGCCATGATCGCCATTGTGACTGGCTTGCCACATAGCGGCACTACAGGTTTGGGCGGTTTTCTCGCTTTTCTCCCGTAGTTTCTCACCTAAGCCTTTCGCCCATTCCACGGCGGCGCGGAGGATTTTCTTCCGTGATTCCCGATCGCTTGATAGTTTCATCGCTTCCCTAATCTTGCTGGTATATTCATCGCGGCGGGCGATCGCTCTTTTGTAGAGAATCTCGCTTGGTTTGACAAATAGTTCGCGGAATTCGAGAAGTGTACGTTCGTGCAAATCTACAGGTTGCCAGATTGCATTCACGGATTGAATCAGGAAGGAAATCGGATCGCCGTATTCTCCATTGGCTACCAAGGTTCGTGCGGGCATCTTGCATCTCTGTTTGGAGTCGTAGTAGCTGCCATATACACCTTGCTTCTTGCGATCGATTAGCCAATCCAGTTTTGGTAGGCTTTTGCCGACTTCATCTAGAAAGGTTTGGTCGTGGCTGAGGTCAGATTTGAGCCGATCTACAGCAACTTGCACTTCTTGAGCTAAGCCTGCAATGTATTGATGATTGCCTGTCGCCCATGCGGTGGCTAGGTAATAGGTGATCAGTCCAATTTGGTTTTCGGTCGATCTGAGGGCAACTTCGGCTAATGTGCCTTGCACTGCTACTTTGTCGGGTTTATAGGTGGTGGGCTTGATGTGGTATTGACGGATTTCTTTGGCAATTTCAGGTAGTTTCTTGACTGATTTGACACAGAAGGTATCTCCATCAAAATCCATCCCACAGTAGTCACGCGCTTCGTCTGGGTTGACATACATGGTTCCCTGTTGGTTCAGTCCTTTGATGTGCTTGTTTGTCCAGATTTGCAAGTCGTTGCGATCGCGGATAGGATAGCGAAATCCGACATATTCGCCTTGTGGCAGTTCACGGATGCACATTTCCAGTTTTCCTAGTTCGGGACAGGGCTGTGCCATGAAGCTAGAAAAGTTGATACCGCCACTGGTAGCGAGGGTTAACCAACGTCTTCTTACTAGGTCTTCAATCTTTCTCACAACATAGGGATGTTCTAGCAGTTGTCCATAGATGTCATGTTTGAGGATTTCCGATAGGATTTTGCCGTCGGCTTCTTCTTCGCGTTCTTCTTCAGGTTCGTCTACTTTCACCCATTGTTCGGTTTGCACTAGTTGGCACAGTTGTTTGACATCGGATTGGGCTGCGACTAATGTTTCGGCTTTAAGTTGGGTAATCGGTAAGACATCATGGGCGATCGCATGTTGGCTGAACCATTGCCAAACGGTATAGGAGGTCTTGACGCTGCGCTTTTGGGCGAAGTTGACGATTCCTAGTTTCAGGCTGGCTACTTGTTGGGTTTCTAATGCTGGTTTATGTCCTTTAAAGCATGGTAGTGGTATTAATAAGTTCACTCCTTGGGTCAGGTTTAGTTCTACGTATCATGTCCCCAATCTCTTAATATATTATTCCCAAAAAGTCGCAAAGTTTGGTGTGAAATAACTCCTTTAGATAGAGCGACATCTTCATAAGGAATTACAATCTGAGGGTTTAACCAAACTGCCATATCATAATCATCCTTTGCTTCTTGTTCATGATTTAAGCACCAATGGGCAAAGCCACGACAATATAAAGAATCAGAGGAGTTCGTAATATCAAGCTCAATAGCTACACTGTAATCAATAATAGCTTCTTTAAATTTTCTTAATTCAGAATTTAAATTCCCTCTGTTGTGATAAGCATATATATTGTGTTTGTTAATTTCAATAGCTTTATCATAATCAGCAATAGCTTCATCATATTTTTGGAGCCTAAAGTAGGCTATGCCACGATTGTTATAAAAATCATCATCAAGATGATTTGTTTGTATAGCATTAGTGTAATGAATAATCGCTTCATCATATTTTTCTAATTTAGAATATGCTATCCCAAGCTCATTATAAGCATCGGCAAGTTTAAAAGGTAATCTATCTTCACTTTGCAATAATAACTCAGACTCTAAATTAACTAGTTTTGTATAGTTTTCAATGTCTACATTCATAATAGACTTTATTTTATTAAGAGAATCTTGATAATCCTGATTATTGCCTTGCTGTAAATATAAGTTGGCTGCAATTTGAAAGTTCTCGATAGCCTTGGAGTTATCGGTAATTTTATTATTATTTATTAAGTATTGATTGTATACCTCTAGATAAAGCTGTCCCCTCTCATAATAGTATTCTGGAATACTATCATCTAACTCAATTGCTTTATCAATATCTTCAAATGATTCATCTAGCATTTTTAATGCACGCTTGGCTACACTTCGAGAATAGTAGGTATCTGACTTTGGTTCAAGAAATATAGCTTCCTGTATAATGCCAGTATCGTAGTCTTTTATAGCACCTAAATAATCTCCTAACTTAGATTTAGCATTACCACGATTGATATAGACATCTAGATTCAGAGGGTTGAGATGTAAAGCCTTATCATATTCTTGTATAGATCCTCTATAGTTACATCTATTGAATTTTTCAAGCCCCTTGTTAAAGTGGAGTGACGAATTATATTCATCTATAGTGCTTACAGCGTTGTTTGCATTAGCATTGAAATGCTCAGTAGATATAGATGGAGTTGAAGTATCACTATTACTTGAACTGCTTGGCTTTTTAGAAAGATTTAGTCTACAACGATTATAATCTTCTTGTAGTCCTAATTCTTCATACAATAAAGCAGCAAATTCCCATTGACAAGATTTTTCAAAAGTTTTTGCTTGACATATATTTTGGTTAACTAAGCTACCAACTTGTCCCCAGCAGTCAGCAGCACTTTCCCAAAATCCCAACTTTTCAAATATTTGTGCTGCTTTTTCCCACTCCTGTAAATGTACTAAAAGTTCAGCAGCTTCGCTGTAGTTTCTCGCTTGTAATTGTAACTTTACTTCTACCTCAAGCTTAAGCCTTTCATCACCAACTTTCTCAAAACATTCTATCGCCTGAGCATAAAAACCAGCATCTCGATAGTAAATCCCTCGATTAAGCCAATCTTGCTGAGTTGGTTCAATCCGATCTTGTCTAGCCGACTCTGGCGCAATTGATTGGACAAAAGGCTTCACTTCCTCCCGATTCCATAGTGCTGCTTTCTGAGCTTCCCAAATATTCAAAACTCTTCTAGCGCGAGTAATAGCAACATAGAGAAGATTAAACTCTAAACGCAGTTCTACATTCTCATTAGAACTGGTTTTTTGTTGATTCAATAACTTTGTCCATAAATTTTGCTTTGGAGTAAAGAACTCGACTAGAAAAACAGTATCAAACTCAAGCCCTTTAGACTCCTCAATTGTAAAGACAAATTTTAAATGACTAAACTGTTCTTTTTCTTCTATTGTTCTCACAAGAATAGCTTCATCTGGATACAAATCTTTCAATATAGAGCTAATCTCTTCTAATGGAGTGTTAATGTTTCTAGCTGCGTCTCTAAAATCACCCGAAACGTTAGTAAATCCTTTGCTTGATTGTTCTCTCAATAAGTCACAACGTAATTTTAGGATTTGATTAGATAAATTAGACAAAGAACCAACACTTCTAAAGTTTGTGTTTAGCTCTTCTGGCTGATGATAGCTTATCTTCTCTTTACTAAGAATAGATGTTAAATCTTCCCATCGAAAAGCACTAGGAAGAATCATCTGATTTAAATCGCCTGTAAAGAACAGTTGACCACCAGATGTTATCAGCTTGACAAGTAAAAGCAATTGTAATTCAGCAAAATCTTGAACCTCATCACAGACAATCATTTGATAACGACGATTAGCAACAGCAACACCTAAAGCTTTTCGTGTTAAATCTATCTCATCAAACAATTGCTTTTCTTCTAAAAAGTGCTTATATCGCTTTGCGATTTTATAAATATCATCGCGATCACTTTTTCTGGTTATGACTGATGAGCGTCTCCTACCTAAGTCTTTATACTTATGTTCAGGCAGATAATCATGGACAAAATCTAGACTTGCCCCTTTAATAATTCCACGAATCTCATGCCAAACAAGAGAGGCGGGATAAACATTACGATCATAGCGGGAGAACTCACTATACCACTTCTCAAACACATGATAAGTTACTTCACATTCAGGCAAATAATTACAACCCGAATTTAGATCACGCAAAATGTCAAAACATAGCTGCTTGATAGTCTTAAATTCAAACACATCTCCCAAAGAATCTTTTCCATACAAACGCTTAAAACACTTTTCAGATTCTTTAACTAAAATAGGACTAGCAGCGATATAGAGCCTTTTACCTTCTCCCAATTGAGTTAAACTGTTTACCATGCGATATAGCCCAACTGTAGTTTTACCAGTTCCAGCCGATCCCATCACCAAGAAATTCCCGTATTTCGTAGCTAATTCATATTCCTGCTGAGTTAGCTTCAGAGATAAATCCTTCCCACCTTCTATAATTGCCTGCCGCCATTCTTCCTCTGAATCAACCACCTTCCATTGAATATTTCCCAATAATTCATCATAGAAATCTTCGCCTATATGTATATCTTCAGATTGCATCTGGTTTAAGATATTTTGCTCAACAGTAGATATAGTTTCAGAGTCTAAATCACCAAACATTTCTACTACATCAGCATCAAGCCATTGAGAATCAGGGGTAACTTTTCTAGCTCTAGCTCTTCGAGACACATCATCATGATCTAAACAAATATCCTGAACAGCTATATAGGTTTGAGGTTTTCCAGTATCAGGTTGAATAGATTTCTTGTAAGTAAAAATTAGACGACTAGCCTTATTGATTCTAGTTTCCCAAACTTTTTCACTAATACCTTTAAGCTTTTTTGCTCTTAGCCCTTGATCAAATCGCTGTTCTCTCATCTTTTCAATACATCCCCATACATTGCCTGTAATCTCACTGTTGAGATTGTCACCAAGAAAACTAACGACATCTGGATGTAAGACGATGCTTAAGGACATAAATTTAGGCTAATAACCAGTGATAGCCAATATATTAACAGCTTTAGCCGCTTATTCTAAAAATTCAGTTCTGTAGGGTGCGTTAATGCCAATGTAACGCACTCAAATCTTTCCCGTACCAATTATTTGCGCGTTACGCTCCGCCAACACACACTACAGAACTAAATGCGACAACAAGATAATCAGTTGATTCTTGTTTGATTTGAGATTAGACGCTCCGCGCCTTTCGAGTTTAAAACTTGAGAAGCGATTTTTTTGAATTGATAAAATATCGCACTATAATCTAACTAATATTTCTCCTGTATTCCTATGACATTAACAGAAATCTTGCCATCACTACAAAAGCTATCCCACTTTGAAAAGGTTAAAGCCATCCAGTTTTTAGCCACAGAACTAACTAAAGACGAACAAACCTCAGATCTTCTTGAAGATGGAAAAACCTATGAAGTTTGGTCGCCATACAACGCTTTCTCCGCAGAAAAAGTTTTAACTGATATGTTGCAACAACATTTATTACAAAAAGAAGCAAAATAAAATGACACCAAGAAAACGGTTTAACTTTGTCGAAAAATCCAACTCTGCGGGAGAAACCAGCCTTGTCCCCTATCTTCCCCTGACCTTATCATCCCAAAATACTTCCATTTCAACATCAGGCTTATTAGATACAGGTGCGAGTGTCAATGTTCTCCCCTACGAAATAGGAATAGAACTAGGACTAAATTGGCATGACCATAACACATTAGTCACACTGGCAGGAAATCTAGCCAAATTCCCTGCCAAAGGGATTATTCTATCAGCAGCAATCGATCAATTTGCACATACCACTTTAGTTTTTGCTTGGACAAAAGCCGAAAATATACCTTTACTTTTAGGAAGAATTAACTTTTTCCAAGAATTTGATGTATGTTTCTACGGTTCTCAATTAGCTTTTGAAATAGCTCCTAAATCTAAAAATGTTTAGGATAGAATTTACTAATCGTTACTACTCCCCAATGCCATGTCAACCATCACCATTCATCAACTAGAACCAGACATTGCCCAACAGCTAGAACAACGCGCCGCCCAACATGGGCGTACCATCGAGCTTGAAATTAAAGCAATTCTCAAAAGCGTATTAGCACCAAAAAAGCCAAGCAATATTGACCTCGCTACCGCCATTAATAGACGCTTTGCAGACTTTGGAGACTTTGAAATCCCCGAAATTCCTAGAGAACCCATGCGTCCCTTACCAACATTTGATCTATGAAGATTGTTCTTGATACCAACGTCCTGTCAGAACTGATGAAGCCCCAAGGTTCACAAACAGTCAAATCTTGGGTTGCTGCCCAGCCTAGAGAAAACCTATTTACCACCAGCATTAACCAAGCCGAGATCCTTGGCGGCATCGCTATAATGCCAGAAGGTAAACGCAGCAAAGCTTTACAAGAATCTGCACAAGCTATGTTTACTGAAGACTTTGTAGGTCAGATTTTATTTTTTGATTCAGATTCAGCAAACTGTTTTGCTCAAATTACAAGCGATCGCCGCAAAAAAGGTAAACCAATAGCTCAAGCTGACGCTCTGATTGCCTCTATATGTCTGGCTAATAATGCAGCGATCATCACTCGCAATGTTGACGATTTCCTAGACTGCCAAATCACAATTATTAACCCTTGGGACTTATAAAATCTAGCCTCTTGATCTAAATCAAATTTTAGCCATACTCCTCACTACCTTTGCTCTTGTCTTCCCCTTTGATTTTCAGCAATAACTTTAAGAGCGCGATCGACATTCTGAGCATCTTTCACAGTCACCTGACTCTGAGCAATTTCTAAACCTTTTTGCACCAGCAATGGTACATATTCAATATTTCCTTGCTTCAAGGCTTTTGTATCTAAAGTCAACGTATCCGTAGACTGCTCCCACGTTGCCCTATATTTACCTTCATTCCCTTTGCGCTCAAATACAAGATTCCCATTTTGAGATCCCACATATTCGCTCGGAGTAGCCAATACTTCTCGCCACTGCGATGCAATGTGCTGACTCAGTAACTGACCATCCTTAGACATCGCTTGCTGTGATTTTTCGGATATGCTCTCACCTGCGATAATTTCTTGGATGCGATCTACATATTTCTCGCTCTTACCCAGATATTGAGCAGTTTCTCTCCATGCTTCTAGTTTCTGAATATCAGCAACGATGGAATTTGTGGCGCTCTTGATGATCGGAAATGGCACAATTTTACTATCGACATAATCTCCCAACGGATGAAAGTGCATCCCCCATGTATTGCGATGTCCTTGAAATGTCAGTAATTCCATAGCTCCATGCTTTTCCATACCCACCCATTGTTTCTGATATTCCCCATCAGTCAACATTTCCTGTGAGATTTTGTACTGCTTTCCCACTTGAAAGGCAACTTTCTGCTCCCCTGCATAGGCGATCGCGATATCTCCTTCCTTAAAGTTATAGGCAGCATAGGGTTCAAATCGCCGCGTTGTGTGAGATCTGCCATGTCCGCGCATTGCTTCAATACAAGTATCTACAGGCAATCGATTCACTTCTCCATGCATCTTCAGAGGATAAACCATCTGAATCGGTTTACCCATGATTTCTACTGGTTTTTCTATCTGGGCGGAAGAGGCTTGATAATATCCCTGTGGCTGCCAGTTTAACGCTTAACCTTTCTCTTGAAGATAGACCATGACTAGCTGATCTGTACCAGTTACTACCCAAAACAACCCTTAACAGCCTAAATATATTGTCTTATTGACACTAGAATAGACCTTCAGGAGTTGATCGGGACTCCCAAAAGCCTTACTTTTATTGGCTCTCCAGCCTATGAACACAAGTGGACTCGAACCACCGACCCCCACGATGTCAACGTGGTGCTCTAACCAACTGAGCTATGCGTTCTGACGGACTAATAATATAACATAGTGGGGGTAAATTCAACAGAGATATTTCAAGATCTATGAAATTAATTTTGTATAGCAAGGAAGGGTGTTGCCTGTGCGAAGGACTACTCGCAAAATTACAACAGGTCAAAAATATTGCCTTCGATCTAGAAATTAGGGATATTACCAGTAACCCCGATTGGTTTGATCGCTATCAGTACGAAATACCTGTACTTTGCCAACTCAACGCGCAACAACAGGAGCAAGAGTTGCCTAGATTTCCGCCGCGATCGCCTATTGACAAACTTGAAGTCTTACTTCAGCGATATATAGCAGACTAGTTTTCAGGTTTAAGGTCACGCTCCATAAGCCCCTCTACTGCTTGTTGTAGGTTAATTTCTCCCTTGAGCAGACGGTAAACGTAACGCGAGACAGGCACAACAATTTTTTCTCGATCGCTGATTTCCATCAAAACATTCGCAGTATTTACCCCTTCAGCTGTTCCCTGTACCTGAGTGATCGCTTCGTCTAAGCTTTTGCCCTGCGCGATCGCATAGCCCACTTGATAATTACGGCTGAGATTGCTACTACAGGTTGCTAATAAATCACCTAAACCCGATAAACCCCAAAAGGTTTCAGGCTGCGCCCCAAAGTAAACCCCAACCCGAATAATTTCAATTAGCGATCGCGTAATTAGCGCCGATTTCGCATTTGTCCCCAAATTTAAACCGTCACAAGCACCAACGGCGATCGCAATCACATTTTTGAGAGTCCCGCCTAGTTCCACACCAATTGGGTCAGAATTGGTATAAACCCTAAAATTTCGAGAAGCAAAGATCGTTTGAATAAATTGAGCAGCAAACGCATTAGTGCTTGCAACCACTGTCGCCGCAGGTTTTCCTGCGACAATTTCGGCGGAGAGGTTGGGACCAGACAAAACCACAAGGGGATGTTCGGGCAGCAGCGATCGCCAGATTTGTGATGGGGTTTGTCTCGTTGTTGGTTCTAACCCTTTAGTTGCACTGACGATCACGGCGTGGGGCGACAATTGATCATTTTGTTGAGCAAATTGCAACTGTTCCGCGATCACCCTGACTCCTTTAATTGACACTGCTGAAATGATCGCATCACTATGGCTAACTACGTCCGCCAATGAATATGGACTTTGGCGCGACCAAATCTGCACTTGATGATTATTCGTTTGGATTAGACTAGCTAGTGCCTTTCCCCAAGACCCAGCCCCGATCACTGTAATATTTTTTAAGTCTGCTGATGCCATAGTAAAAACAAGACTGGAAGCCAGATTCCCGATCACGCCGATGATATAATAACCTGCAAAAGACTCCTAATTTCTAAAACCCTTGCTAGTTAGATATTGATCGTTTTTAATTATTAATATCAAATCAAGATTTTTGATTGATGAGGGGTACTTTCACTCATTTTTTGAGAAGGCGGCAATAATGATTGAAATGAAGGTGGCTGGGATCGCTATTGACGCAGTCAGTCGTAATCCTATCGTTCTATTAAGAGATACTCTAGAGCGTCGAGCATTGCCTATTTGGATTGGTGAAGCCGAAGCTAGAGCTATTAGTGGTGCTTTAGATGGTAGACCTCTAGATCGTCCGATGACCCATGACTTAATGTTGAATTTCTTAGACGTATGGGGCATCACTGTTGAGCGCATCGTCGTCCATGCCCTCAAAAATAGCACCTTCTATGCAGTGATCACGGTTTCACAAGGAGATATCAAAAAAGAAATTGATGCACGCCCCAGTGATGCGATTGCGATCGCTGTTCGTGCTAAATGTCCAATCTGGGTCATAGAGGAAGTCATTCTCGAAGCATCAATTCCTGTTGATCAAGATGCCGATGAAGCTGAAAGAAGAGCATTTCGTGAATTTTTATCTAAGCTCACCCCAAATGAACTAGTCAAAAAAAGTGGGATGGATAATAACTAATAAAAAAGGCGGTGCATAGCACCGCCTTTTTTAGGGGATTTCGCTATTGGACATGGACTCTAAAAATCCGCGTAGCTCAGTTTCCTTGGTTTCAATCGTATTAGGCTCATTCATGCCAAAAATCTTTTCAGCAACTTCGCCCTCTTTACCTAATACTTTGATTTGCTGATTGTTATAGCTAAGCCCTACCGTCGAAGCATTACCAGACCGAATTGAGATTTGGCGATCCCCTGACCAAGTTAACTTTTTCCCTTCATCAAGGACACCTTCAAACTCAGTCTTTCCATCAACGATGATGCGTAACCAAGACTGCCCCTTCATCACAATGCCAACATTAACAGGCTTATTACCTGCAAACTCAAACTTGCCATCAGCACCATCAAGTACTAGGTTTTTCTGAGTAGTACTGCGCTGTAAATTTACATTACCTTTCCAAGAGTTGATGACATTGTTGAAACTAGAATTTACTTCCCCAAACGTAGACGTAGATTGGGATTTGTTGAGTGAATTCGTTGTCGTTGCTACAGATGTTGTTACATTAGCTGATGGTAATGCCACTGAAGTATTAGCAACTGAAGACTTATTGGTAATACTTGCTATTGCGGATGGATCAACTACTGACGGTCTTAAAATCTCTAGACCGCCTATTGCAGGAACTAGACTTTGAACCTGTACGCTTGTCTTGCTGACTTTGGGCAAATTCACCTGAGCTGAATTACTCAAGATAGTTTGGCTATCGTTAATTTTGTTAGCATCTTGCGAATTTAGGAATGTAGCGAGCAAACCAACAGCACCAGCAATCACACCGATATATAGGGCATATAAATGTAGAGGACGTAACTCAGCAGCAGGACTCCCAGCCCATTTGCTCTGTTCAGGTAATACAGGATTAAGTGGAAAATCTTCCGATAGATCCCCAGCCCCCAACGCAGTTCCGTACTTACGAATAAAGCCCCGTACATAAACTGGTGCAGGAAGAGATTCGATTTCTCCATCTTCGATCGCCCGCAAATATCGCTCAGAAATCAACGTAGCCGCTGTTAGATGATGAATTGAGAGATCTTTATCTTGTCGAATTCGCTTAAACTGTGCTCCAATTTCTGCTAATTTCTCTGCTTGCTTCGAGGTTGTAATGTTCACAATACTCACGACTTGTATGAAGAGATTGTAATGACTTGAAAGATTTGACTCTATGCCAAACTTTCATAGACAGGAGTTATGTAGAGTTGCTTGTGTTATAAACCACCTAATTTTATTAGATAGCCTATAGTATGCCAATATAACATCTTGGAAAGTTTTGAAAGCAAATTAAGACCGTATCAAACATAATTCATGTATTTTCGTCAATTTATCCAACCATTGACATACCTTAGAATTTCTAGAAAGTAGCACCTTGTAAAGCCCCTATCTAATTTTAATATCTTATGTATCCCTTGGGATCACTATAATTTTTTAATTTCTTGCTCACTCAATAATCGATAGCTTCCTATCTTTAATGAAGTAACTGAAATTGAAGCGATGGCAACTCGGTGTAATGTGAGGACGGGATGTCCCAATTGGTCAGCAATTTTTCTGATTTGGCGGTTACGACCTTCTGACAAGACAACCTGTAATTTTGTTCGCGAGTTTTGACTGGAATTGGGATTACTTGGATGTTCAATTTGCTGAATATTAACGGTAGCAGGTAAAGTAAGCTTGCCTTCAAGGATAATTCCTTCTTGCCACTGCTTGAGCGTTTGACGACTAGGTATATCTTTTACCCAAACTTCATAGGTTTTAGCAACATGATGACGAGGATGCATTAAGTAATTAGCGAACTCGCCATTATTAGTCAAAATTAACGCGCCACTGCTGTTGTAATCTAACCTCCCCACTGGATAAACATGGCGATATTGCAATGGCAGCAAATCCAGAACCGTCTTCCGACCTTGGGGATCATCACAGGTACTAATTACGCCTGTGGGTTTATTTAGTAATAGATATATAAATTCTGGAGCCTGAGTTTGCAGAATTTTGCCATCAACTTCAATGCGATCGCGCTCTGGATCTGCTTTCGTTCCTAATTCTGTAACTTGCTTACCATTTATCCACACTCTTCCTGAAAGAATGATTTGTTCGGCTTCTCTACGTGAAGCAATTCCATGTCTGGACAGAATTTTTTGGAGGCGATCAAGCATGAGAATCGATAGTCAATAGAACAGCAGGATAGAACAAGTGGCTTAAGTACTTTGCTATCTATATTTACACAGATCAAGTTACGGCAGCTATCGCTTTGCGATAGCTGCCGTAACTCAAAAATGCAAGAAATTATGCAATTAGTGCATTTAGTTATTGCAATTATTGAATAATACTTAAAAATATGTAGTTTTTTATACGCATTGAGATCAAAACGTTAAGTAGTGTAAGCCCTATACAAAGTTGAAAAAGCTCTTGAGACATAGAAATTTAGGATTTTGCAGAAATCACGATCGCTAAATTCCTAAACAGATCATTCACAAGCATGAGCCAAGGATAAGTAACATGGCAAACAAAATTGAAGCCCTAAAAGCCGCAAAGGATGGTCTTGCCCTTAAAGCTGAAATAGATCGTTTTGCTGAAATTGGCTGGGAAGCGATCGATGACGACGACTTGCAACATCGTTTGAAATGGCTGGGCATCTTTTTTCGTAAAAGTACCCCTGGGCGCTTTATGGTGCGGATGCGAATACCTAACGGATTACTAAATAGCGATCAATTACGGGTACTTGCTGATGTAGTTCATAAATGTGGTGAGCATGGCGTTGCTGATGTTACCACCCGTCAAAATATCCAGATGCGTGGCATTCTCATTGAGGACGTGCCTGAGATGTTTGCGAAGTTCCGATCTGTCGGACTTACTAGCGTCCAATCAGCGATCGATAATGTGCGAAATATCACAGGTTCACCTGTTGCTGGTATTGACGCGAATGAGCTTTACGACACTCGCGAGTTAGCGATACAAGTTCAGAATTTACTAACGAGTAATGGTGAAGGAAATCCTGCTTTTACGAACTTACCGCGCAAATTTAATATTGCGATCGCAGGTTGTCGCGATAATTCCACCCATGCCGAAATCAATGATTTAGCCTTTGTGCCTGCTTTTAAGGAAGAAAGCAAAGAAACTTTTGGTTTTAACGTCTTAGTTGGCGGATTCTTTTCTGCAAAGAGAATTGCGGCGGCGATACCTCTAAATGTCTGGCTTCCGCCTGAAGATGTAGTAGCTCTCTGCGAAGCATTGTTGATTGTTTATCGTGATTATGGATTGCGTGAAAAGCGTGACAAATCGCGTTTAATGTTTTTAATTGACGAATGGGGAATTGAGAAATTCCGCGCTGAAGTCGAGAAACAACTCGGTAAAACTCTTGCCCCTGCTGCTCTCAAGGATGAGATCGAATGGGAAAAGCGTGACCATATTGGTGTGCATCCCCAAAAGCAAGCAGGTTTGAATTACGTGGGTTTACAAATTCCTGTAGGAAGGATGTATGCCCCTGATCTATACGAATTTGCCCGTCTTGCTGATACCTATGGCAATGGGGAAGTTCGTCTGACAGTGGAGCAGAATCTGCTGATTACCCATGTCAGTAATGAGAAATTATCTACCCTACTGCAAGAACCATTACTCCAAAAGTTTCCTGTTACTCCCGATAATTTGCTGCGTGGTCTGGTTTCCTGTACGGGCAATCAGTTCTGCCCAGTAGCAATCGTGGAAACCAAAAATCGCTCCCTTGCTCTCACTAAGCAACTTAGCGAAGATTATTATCTTCCTCAAGTTGTGCGGATTCATTGGAGTGGTTGCCCGAATTCCTGCGCTCAGCCACAGGTTGCCGATATCGGCTTCACTGGTTGCAAAGCGCGGAAAAATGGCAAGGTTGTCGATGGTGTGGACATCTATATGGGTGGCACGGTCGGCAAAGATGCCCATCTCGGTAAATGCGTGATGGAAAAAATTCCCTGTGATGATTTGCACGAAGTGATTGGCAAGCTCCTAGTTGAAAAATTTGGAGCAGTGCCAAGACAGCGAGCGATCGCTGAACCTTCCGCCAAATTAGTCACGGTTGGCTAGCCCTCACCCCTAGCCCCTCTTCCGCAGGAGAGGGGAACAAGAAAATATCAGTTATTCCAGTTAAGAAAATTAAGGAAATTCATGAGTACATTCTCTCGTCGCAAGTTTTTAACCACCGCAGGACTCTCTACTGTTAGCGCGATCGCTTTAAATGCCTGTACAGGCGGCGGCGAAGCTCCTAAAACTGAGACTAAAACCACCTCTGAGTCTAAGCCTACAACTTCTCCCAAAGTTAGCGCCGCCGATGTTCCTGAAGTTACCAAGGCAAAACTTGGATTTATCGCCCTCACTGATGCTGCACCTTTGATTATTGCCAAAGAAAAAGGGCTATTTGCGAAATATGGCATGAAGGATGTGGAAGTTCTCAAACAGGCTTCTTGGGGAACTACACGCGACAATATCGTTCTTGGTTCCGATGCAGGTGGTATTGATGGCGCTCATATTCTTTCGCCTCTTCCTTATTTGATTTCTGAAGGAAAAATCACCAATGGCAAAAAAGTGCCAATGTATATCTTGGCAAGGCTGAACACCAATGGTCAAGCAATTTCCATTGCCAATGAATTTAAAGATCTCAAAATTGCTCTCAAGAGTGAATCTCTCAAAGAAAGCTTTGCCAAAATTAAAGCTGGTGGTAAGGATGTCAAGTGCGCGGTCACTTTTCCCGGGGGAACCCATGATCTTTGGATGCGCTATTGGCTATCTGCGAATGGTGTTGACCCTGATAAAGATGTTAGTACAATCGTTGTTCCACCTCCACAAATGGTTGCAAACATGAAGGCGGGAAATATGCAAGCCTTCTGTGTCGGTGAACCTTGGAATGCTCGTCTAGTCGCTCAAAACACAGGCTACAGCGCCCTGATTACTGGTGAACTTTGGAAAGATCACCCAGAAAAAGCTTTCTCACTTCGTGCCGATTGGGTTGACAAAAATCCTAAAGCGTCTAAGGCGCTGCTTGCAGCCGTTCTAGAAGCTCAAATCTGGTGTGACAAGCCTGAGAACAAAGAAGAGATGTGTAAGATCATTGGTGCTGACAAGTGGCTAAAAGTTCCTGCTGCGGAGATTTTGGGCAGACAGCAAGGTAAGGTTGACTACGGCGATGGTCGAAATCTTGACAATCCCGACCTAGCAATGAAGTTCTGGAAAGATAACGCTTCCTATCCATACAAGAGCCACGATCTTTGGTTTGTAACTGAAGATATCCGTTGGGGTTATCTTGACGCTGACACTGATGCTAAGAAGTTGGTTGACAAGGTTAACCGTGAAGATCTTTGGAAGGAAGCAGCGAAGTTAATTGGGCAAGAGGCTGCGATTCCGAAGAGTACTTCTCGTGGAGTTGAAACATTCTTTGATGGAGTCAAGTTCGATCCTGAAAATCCTAAAGCTTATTTGGATGGACTCAAGATCAAAAAGGCGTAAAATTGACTATCAACAAAAGGCGACGTAAAGTGCCGTCTTTACAAATAGATGTCAGTAAGATCAGTAGAGGCAATTCATGAATTGCCTCTACTGATATCAAATTAATTACTTCCAATTTAGGAGACATACAAAATGGCGGCAAACAGCATAACTTCTAAATTCACGCGCAATAGCATAGGTGAATGGTTTCAACAACAAGCAAAATCTTTTGTTCCACCATTGTTAGCGCTAATTTTACTTTTATCGGCTTGGCAAGTGCTATGCGCTGGCAAAAAACCACCATTACCACCACCAACTAAAGTTTGGGAAGAAACTCAACCATATATTTGGCATCCCTTCTTCGATCGCGAATATTACGATGTTGATGCCAAAGAAAAAGTTGATAGCCCCGCCCGCAAAGAACTCAAAGAAAAAGTAACAATCGAACAGGGTTTAGGTATCAAAACCATGATTAGCGTTCGCCGCGTAGCGATCGGCTATACAGCCGCAGCGATCGTGGGTATTTCACTAGGTATTGCGATCGGTACAAATGCTTTTCTCTATCGTGCCTTCGATCCAATCTTCCAAGTGTTGCGGACAATCCCTCCCCTCGCATGGTTGCCGATCGCCTTGGCTGCTTTTAGCGGTATGAATGAATCACTGCAAACCATCGGATTAAACGTCAACGAAGCAGCGGGGCTGTTCGTGATTTTTGTTACCTCCATTTGGCCGATCTTGATGAATACGGCGGTGGGTGTGCAGCAGGTTCCCCAAGACTATCGCAACGTATCCAGAGTTTTACGCCTCGGCAAATTTGATTACTTCATCACGATTCTGATCCCATCGGCAGCACCCTATATCTTCACGGGTTTACGCATCGCCGTTGGTTTATCTTGGTTAGCGATCGTGGCGGCGGAAATGTTGACCGCAGGTGGTGGCATCGGCTTCTTTATTTGGGATAGCTACAATAGCGGCAAACAGAGCGAACTGATTCTGGCGCTGTTGTATATCGGCTTAGTTGGGCTGTTGCTCGACAAACTGGTTTATTACATTAGTAAATTCGCCGTTCAGTCAGAATCATAGAATTGCAAAATCTTTTAAGAACAAGGGTCTTAATCGCCTTGCCTGTAATAAAATACTCAATTAAATCTCTCTACAGCAATATGCAGACACTAGATCTTACCGATAACGACCAGAAAAAAAATCAAGATCCTTTTTTAGTAATTGATGGAGTTTCCAAAGTTTACCAAACTGCTAGAGGATCTTACACTGTCCTCGAAAACGTTAACTTAACGGTATATGAAGGCGAATTTATTTGTGTGATCGGTCACTCTGGTTGCGGTAAATCGACATTGCTGAATATGGTGGCAGGTTTTAATAGACCCACTGCTGGCGAGATTTGCTTAAAGTCAAAACCAATTCTACGTCCAGGTCCCGATCGCATGGTGGTGTTCCAAAACTATTCCCTATTGCCTTGGATGAGTGCCTTTGAGAATGTCTATCTTGCTGTCAAGCAAGTGTATACCGACAAATCTAAGGAAGAAAAGACCAAGATTGCTAAAGATAGTCTGGCTCTGGTGGGCTTGTCTGAAGCGATGAACAAAAAACCAAAAGAACTTTCTGGCGGGATGCGTCAAAGGGTATCGATCGCCCGTGCGTTATCCATCCGTCCTGAAGTGCTAATCCTTGATGAACCCTTCGGCGCATTGGACGTAATGACCCGCGAAGAGTTGCAAGAAGAACTACTCTCAATCTGGCGAGCCAACCGAGTTACCGCGCTAATGATTACCCATGATATCGATGAGGCGTTGTTCTTAGCTGATCGCATTGTCCTCATGAGCAATGGTCCCGCCGCCCATATTGCTGAAATTATCGAAGTCCCTTTTGCCCGCCCCCGTGACCGTAAAGCGATCTCCGACGATCCCCGTTACTACACTCTCCGTAACTACATTCTTGAATTTTTATATAACCGCTTTGCACTAGCAGATGAAGCCGAGTAAGCAATTACGAATTACGAATTATCAATTTAAGAGTTCATGATTACTTAATTGCTAAGTCGTAATTCTCAATCCCAAGTCGTAATTCTCAATCCCAATTCGTAATTCATTATGTCCAAATTCCTAGAAATCGATCACATCAGTCGTGTTTTCAAAACTCAGAACGGGCAACCTTATGTTGCTGTCAAAGATGTTTACTTTGAGATGAAAGAAGGCGAATTTGTCTCGATCATTGGACATTCAGGCTGTGGTAAATCGACAGTTCTGAATATTTTGTCGGGACTGGATAAAGCCAGTGCTGGCGGTATTGTCTTAGAAGGTCGCGAAGTTAGCGAACCAGGACCTGATCGCATGTTGGTGTTTCAGAACCATTCTCTGTTGCCTTGGTTAACGGTACGTCAAAATATTGGTTTAGCAGTTAATCGCGTTTTAAGAGATTTGCCAAAGCAAGAACGTCGTCGCATAATTCAAGAAAATATTGATCTTGTGGGATTAAGTCATGCTGCGGATAAATATCCTAGGGAAATTTCGGGTGGGATGAAGCAACGTGTGGGAATTGCTCGAGCTTTGTCAATTAAACCAAAAATCCTATTATTAGATGAACCTTTTGGAGCTTTGGATGCCTTAACCAGAGGGCGGTTGCAAGAGAAATTAATGCAAATTTGCGACGAGCATAAAATCTCGGCGGTGATGATTACCCATGATGTCGATGAAGCTCTGTTATTAAGCGATCGCATTGTAATGATGACCAATGGACCTGAAGCGAAAATTGGTCAGGTGCTCACTGTAGATTTACCCCACCCTCGCAAACGTCTTGAGGCGGTTAATCATCCAAATTATTATCGGCTTAGAGGTGAAGTTGTCAGCTTCCTAGATCGCCAGAAGCAGATTAAATTGGAGAAAGCCAATGCTAAAAGTGCAGCAGCAATTAGTCTTGGTAATATTGAGAAAACTAATCTCACTATTGGCTATATTCCGCTTACTGACTGTGCGCCCTTTGCGATCGCTCAGGAAAAAGGACTGTTTGCTAAATATGGGTTAGATGTTACTCTCTCTAAAGAAAATAACTGGAATGATC
Source organism: Pseudanabaena sp. UWO311 (assembly GCA_943371975.1). Lineage (GTDB taxonomy): Bacteria > Cyanobacteriota > Cyanobacteriia > Pseudanabaenales > Pseudanabaenaceae > Pseudanabaena. Next base: position 23,287 of record CALRWX020000052.1, read on the forward strand.
TCGCAGAAGGGATTCGTGAAGGTCGTCTAGATGCCGCACAAATGGTGACAGGGATGCCCCTTGGGATTACATTAGGTATGGGTAATCAGATCCCTGTACCTGTAGTAACTTCTCTTACTTTGAGTCGGAATGGTAATGCGATTACTCTGAGCAAAAAGCTACAAACGGAAGGAGTGCATGATCTTGATTCTCTCAAAAAATATATTGTTGAAAAATATCAAGATTCCTATAACCCTGCTTTAGGAATGGTGCATCACGCATCTATGCATAATTTGCTGTTGCGGCATTGGCTGGCTAGTGGCGGTATCGAACCCGAAAAAGATGTAGATGTGATCGTAATTCCACCACCACAGATGGTTTCTAATTTGATTGCGAATAATATTATTGGTTACTGTGTGGGCGAACCTTGGAATGTGCGGGCGGTAAACGATGATGTCGGCTTCGTGGTCGCAACGGATCTCGATATCTGGCGTGGACATCCAGAGAAAGTATTGGGAGTTCGTAAGGATTGGGCGGAACAATATCCTAATACCCATCTCGCAGTCGTGAAGGCGCTATTGGAAGCTTCACAGTTTTGTGAACCATTGGAAAATCGTGATGAAGTAGTTCTGACCTTAGCAAAACCACAGTATGTCAATCTCGATCCAATCTATATTCGTCCTGGTTTTGCAGGGCCTTATCGTGTGAGTACGATGGAAGCGAAATATGAGAAGGACTTCTGTCAATTTGGGGTTGGCAATATGCCATCGCGGAAAGAACAGCTCTGGGTACTCACACAAATGGCGCGATGGGGATTGGTTAGTTTTCCTGAAAACTATGCTGAGGTGATTTATAACCTGCTAGCTACGAATGTCTATCAGCAAGCAGCTAAGGAATTAGGAATTCCCCTCATTGAAGAAGATAAATCGCCAATTGTATTAGCCAATGGTTCTATCTTTGACTCCACTGATCCGATCGCAGCTTTACAATCCATGCCCTACTCTAAATTTACCGAAACTGTCCATTTTGATCCTGTCAAAGGTTTCGCCGCTAAAAAACTAGCTGTCCGCAGCTAAATCTATGTCTGCAACTACTCAAAACCATAAAACTCTCTGCCCTTACTGCGGTGTAGGCTGCGGCTTGGAAATCGTGGAAACCACGAAAGAGCCAACCGTAAAATTTCCCGATCGCTTTAAAGTGCGTGGCGATCGCAGTCATCCTTCTAGTCAAGGTATGGTCTGTGTTAAAGGCGCGACTATTGCCGAATCGATTCAGAAGGATCGGTTACTACACCCCATGATGCGCGATCGCCTAGATCAAGAATTTCATCAAGTCAGTTGGGATGAAGCCCTTGAAGCGATTACTATTCGGATTCAGAAAGTGATTGCGGATAAAGGTACAGATGCTCTTTGTATGTATGGTTCGGGGCAGTTTCAAACGGAAGATTATTATACTGCTCAGAAATTATTTAAGGGCTGTTTGGGAACTAATAATTTTGATGCGAATTCACGACTCTGTATGTCTTCCGCAGTTTCTGGTTATGTCAAAAGTTTCGGCTCCGATGGTCCTCCCTGCTGCTATGAAGATTTTGAGTTGACCGACTGTCTATTTGCGATCGGTACAAATACCGCCGAATGCCATCCGATTATCTTCAATCGATTTCGTAAGTACCATAAAAAAAATCCCCATGTGAAGTTGATTGTCGTTGATCCTCGCCGCACGCAAACCGCCGAAGTTGCCGATTTACACTTAGCAATTCAACCCGCTACAGACATTGATTTATTGAATGGCATTGCTCACTTGTTATTGAAATGGGATAAATTCGATCGCGCGTTCATCGAAAATCACACGACAGGTTTTGCGGAATTTAGCGAAATCACCCACCTTTATACTCCCGAATTCGTGGCGCGGCGCTGCGGCATTACCATTGAAGATTTGGAGCTTGCCGCTAAATATTGGGCAGAATCGCAACGAGTTCTCTCGATATGGTCAATGGGAGTTAATCAATCCACACAAGGTACGGCAAAAGTCCAATCTATTATCAATTTGCATTTACTAACTGCTCAAATTGGTAAAGCAGGAGCAGGAGCTTTTTCCCTCACAGGGCAACCAAATGCGATGGGAGGCAGAGAAGCAGGCGGCTTAGCCCATTTATTACCAGGATATCGCTTTGTCTCTAATCCCGATCATCGTGCCGAATTAGAAAAATTATGGAATTTACCTGCGGGACAAATTTCGTCTCAAGTCGGTCGCACCGCATGGGACATGATTCGCGGGTTAGAAGCTGGTGAAGTAGATTTGCTCTGGATTGCTGCCACTAATCCCGCCGTTAGTTTTCCCGATCTAGTACGAACTAAAGCAGCTTTAAAGCGATCGCCTTTCACCATCTATCAAGAAGCCTATTATCCTACCGAAACCTCTGAATTTGCCCATATTCTCCTACCCGCAACCCAATGGAGCGAAAAGACTGGAACAATGACCAACTCTGAGCGCTGTGTCACCCTCTGCCAAGCCTTTCAGCCCCCCCTTGGTGAAGCCCGTGATGATTGGGCGATTTTTGTCGAAGTTGGACATAGATTAGGCTTTGCTGATAAGTTTCCATTTCAAACCTCAGCAGAAGTCTATGCTGAATTTGTGCAAACTACACGCGATCGCCCCTGTGATATGACAGGAATTAGCCATGCCAAGCTGACAAAATTAGGCGCAATCCAATGGCAAGCTTCCGATCAACATCCTGAACTCGATCAAATTCACAATAAGCGCCTCTATACGGATTTGAAATTCCATACCCCTGATCGCAAGGCTAGATTTGGAGCCTATCATTCCCAAGGTGTATTTGAAGTTCCCGATCAAGAATATCCCTTCATTCTCACCACTGGTAGACTTTACGGGCATTGGCATACGCAAACCCGCACAGGTCGTATCGACAAAATTCGCCAAATGTATCCCCATCCATTTATCGAAATCCATCCTAAAGATGCGGCTAAATTCGGTATTAATAATGGCGATTTAGTAGAAGTAAAATCTCGGCGCGGTTCTTCTAAGTTTCCTGCGCTGGTGACAGGGGCGATCGCTAGAGGGGTGTTATTTGTGCCAATGCACTGGGGTTCGCTCTGGGCTGATAATGCTGAAGCAAATGCCCTCACTCATCCCGAAGCCTGTCCTGACTCAAAGCAGCCAGAATTAAAGGCTTGTGCGGTAGCGATTAAGTCCAAGAAATGAGTTGGGGCGCTTCGCGCTGCAACTCATTTCTTGGGCTTTTAAAAAGGTTCGCGATGCAAACCTTTTTTTATGAATTAGGTTTATTGTGCTGCCAATGTTGGCGATAGATTAGCTCTAACTGATTACCAAATTTGATAAACAGCTTAGCTTGCTGATCTTGGAATGCTAAAAAGAGACGGTGAAAAGCAGAGGTGAAAAGCGCAACAATTAAACCTGTTGCAGTGGTAATTAGTGCTTCTGCAATACCTTGAGTTAGCGATCCTGACTTCGTATTTGCGGCAACATCACCAATTTTGAGGGAACCGAAGGAGATAATCAAACCTGTCACCGTTCCTAAGAGACCCAACAAAGGCGCAAGGGTAATCGCTGCCTCTAGGAGCTTTTCACCCTTGAGCATTTCAGCTAATTCTTCATCCGCAGCGCTCTCAAGAGCTAGTCTAAAGAGTTCAGGATCAGGATTTTCTAAGGCTAGGGGAGCGGAAAGAAAGCGTCCAACGGGGACTTTGGCGGATCTTTTAGCCGACTGAGCAGCTAGATTTAAGTCTTGACGAGCGATCACCAAAATATTCTCACCAGTTTTTTTCTCTAATCTGATAATGCCAAACCAAAAAACTAGGCGCTCCATAATCCCCGCTAAGGTAAATATAGATAGAGCAAAGAGAGGATACATCACCCATCCACCTGCCTTAAATAACTCAATCACTTGAACTTGACTCCTTCTCTTCTCGTTCACGGCTAAGTTGATTAATCAGGGATAGAACTTTGACACCTCGTTCAAAGGAGCGATCTTCATGGAAGACAACTTCAGGAACACGACGCAATGCTAGTCTTTGTCCAACCTCGCGCTTAATATAACCTGTTGCCGAAGCTAGGGCTTCCATTGTTTGAGCGCGGGCTTCTTCAGTACCATAAATGCTGACAAATATTTTTACATGTTGCAAATCTCCTGATAGTTCTGCATCGGTGACACTGACCATGCCCATACCGACGCGATCGTCTTTAATATCTTTCAGCAACATATTGCTTACTTCTCGCTTAATTAATTCGGCGACACGAGCAACTCGTCTTGTAGTAGCCATAGATTTAGATTTACACGATAAATTTGATTTTTTGTTTAAATTTAGTTTTAATTTTGCACAGAGCAAAATTAAAACTTTTAAGCCTAAAGGCTTTCGTAATGACGACAATCTTCACAGCAACCACTAGGATTGACAGCGCAACGAATGTAAGGCGATCGCGCATTGTACTTACAGCTAATCTTGCCAATCACATAGCCATATCCCTCAATGCAAGTTAGATCGGCGGGAGGTAACGCTTTGAGGCTTGGGGCTCGAGAAACACGAAGAATTTGCCCATTAGTTTGCTGATAATGAGCTTGAGCGCGATGCAGCATCCATAGAGACAGGATTGGTGGTGCTATACCAAGAAATAAAATGATTACAATGTCTAACATAGTAGATACATGTCCAACACGTTGGTATTTTAATCTGCTGTAAATTTGCTCATTGACCCTAGTTCTTCAATCTAGCCTGAGTAAAGTTTCCATTTTGCTTATAGCAAAAGAAAAAACACATCACTAGGCGATATCTATTCCTAGCATAGCTCTTAATACTAGGGATACACCAATAAATCCACTCACTAGGGCGGTTAGGGTGGCGATCGCGGTTATGGGACTTTTGAACAGGGAAATTATTGGCGCAATGACAATGGACAGAACCCCGCCGATAATTATGGCTAAGAATTTAGGATAGCGGAGTAGATTAAGAATAAAGTTTTTCATAAATTACAGTTTAATTTAAGTTTTGTAGATTCCAGAGAAATTTTTAAAAAGCTTACAAAGCAAGCTTTTTAAAAATTTCTCTGAGTTTTTAGAAGGTGCTTAAAGTTGACTCTTTTTTCGTTTTTGCTCTTTGTGAGGATGATCTGACCCTAGGAATTACCACTGAGCGTTAGATTGTTCGGGGTTTTTCTTAATAAATTCAGAAATATCATATATTCCCATGATTTTGCCTGTATTTTTCTGTAAAAAGATGCATTAATGCATTAAATTTAGAAAGATTGAGACATTATCCATTCTAATACCAATTAGATAAGAGCTAGCCGTGCGGCATTCAATTAAAAATCAATCCTAGCAGGGTTTTTTGTCGGAAAAATGGGTTTAGAACCCCGACGTTCTAGGGCGGCTTTATATCAGTGTCGCTAAAGTTTATGCCGAAATTAGCGATGCTCGTAATGATTTTCTTCACAAGTTGACAACTCGACTGGTTCGTGAAAACCAAGTGATTGCAGTCGAGGATCTGTCCGTGAAGAATATGGTCAAAAATAGGAAACTCGCTCTCTCGAT
>CALRWX020000053.1:0-28104 GCA_943371975.1 Pseudanabaena sp. UWO311
CCGCAAACCTATCTGCTACTTCATTCATCGTGGTTTTTCCTTTTTGATAGCCTCCGATTACTCGTTCTCTCAAATCCAGTGAATACGCTTTTCCTGTTTGCATTTTCTCTCCATTTTACTTTGCTCATGCTCATTTGAAAACCGCTATACCTGTAATTACTTGACCAATATCTTTAATAAATTTCTTATCCCACCCTTTCGGATTTGTTGCTGGATCGCCGAACATTTCTAGGAAGATGGATTGGGTGAGGGTGTCAAGTTTTGCGATCGCCTCTTTGCGTTTTGATATTAGTGACTGAGTGCGATCGAGTATCTCTGCTATACGTTTTTGGTCAGCAAGTGGAGAAAGTGGAATTTTAATTTTAGCGAGATTCCCCCGCGAGATTCTTGTTCTAGTTGTCCCTGTAGCAAAATCTGCAATTTGATTTCGACAAACAGGTGCATTTAGGCAGTGCATCAACCAAAGAGGATCATGAGTTTCTGGTTTCAGTCGAATAATACAAACATCTACAACTGTCACAGATTTTTTAGGATCACTAGGAAAAATACAAGCTCTCCCAAGAGGCTCAGGCATTCGCGCCAATAAAATATCTCCCTTTTCAAGAAACGTACAACGTAGTTCACGAGCTTTATCACTTGTTAAAAATCGTGACGACTTATTGATGTAATAACCATCTCCGACATCTGCTAATTGAACTAGGCGAACATCTCCGTTGACATCCTGATCTTTTGATTCAACCCAATCACCATCAACAAAAACGTCAGCCGATTTCAATACATCAGCGAGATTTATTAGGGATAATTTCATTTCTGCCTCTCATCTAAATTATTCTTACCAAGTGCGTTCCCTTCGACTTCGCTCAGGGAGCGATCGCTCAATGACTGAGCAAAGTACCAAGCCGTTCCCTGAGCGGAGTCGAAGGGAACATGAACGTAGACAGACCAATTATCCACGCGGCGGAGACTTATCTGCTTCGTTTACCGTCCCTTCGACTCCGCTCAGGGAGCTAGATTTATTCAGATGACTGTAATGTGACTCATTTTGACAAGCCGCAAACTCATGCAGCAAATTCGTATCACCCGCAATCAGCGCCTGCTTCTTATTGCGATTCCAGCCTTGCACTTGCTTCTCACGATAAAAAGCATCCGCAACGCGATCGAAAAACTCACAATACACCAACTTCACAGGCAATTTTTTCGCCGTATACCTTGCCCCTTCACCCATCTGATGTTGCTCCAACCGCCGCTTCAAATCCGTAGTACTACCCGTATAGTAACTCCCATCAACACACTCCAAAATATACATATGCGCCATAGTGCTATTTCTTCTTAGATATCCGTTCCCTGAGCGAAGTACAAAGCCGTTCCCTGAGCAAAGTGCCAAGCCGTTCCCTGAGCGGAGTCGAAGGGAACAACAACGTAGACAGACCAATTATCCACGCGGCAGGGACTTGTCGGCTTCGTTTACCGTCCCTTCGACTACGCTCAGGGAGCTAGATTTTCTCAGGGACTGGATTTGCTCAGGGAGCTAGATTTGTAGTCATCGCTATCCTTGCAAAACCTGCGCCGCCGTCAAGGTCAACTCACCCAACAAAGGCGAATTAATCACCATATCACCCGTAAACACAAACTCATCATAAAAACCCTCCACCCATTGAAAAAGAGTAACCTTTTGCGCGATCGCATCCACAACCCAATACTCCAAAATTCCCCGCGCCGCATACTCAGAACGCTTATAGCGATAGTCGCGATTTTCTTGGCTAGGACTTACCAACTCCACCACCAACTCAGGTGCTGGCATATCTAACATTACTAGCGATCGCTTTGCCCCCTGCATCACCGCCGCCAACTCCTCAGAAAACAGCACCAAGTCAGGTATTCTTACCCCAACCTTCCGACTATTCACCGCAATCTCAGTTTTATTGCTTAAACGATAATAGGGAATACCTAGTTGCAAAAAGTAAGCTAATAAAAAGAATACAATTCGTCGATTGATCTCACTTTCAAGGGGCATCAGAATTAATTCTCCATTCTCCAACTCATAAAAACTGTTATCCAAGCCATCATCAAACTCAAGAAACTCCTCAAAAGTGATCTTTTTAGAGGTTTCTTGGCTTATCTTGGGAGAATTTACTGGTTTTGCGATCGCCACAGTCATCGACTTTCCTCCTATGCGCTATGTAGTAATTATATGAGATGGCTAGATTTATTGCGATCACCCGATTGCTGAGTAAAATCCCAAGCCGTTCCCTGAGCGGAGTCGAAGGGAACAACAACGTAGACAGATCAATTATCCACGCGGCGGGGACTTATCTGCTACGTTTACCGTCCCTTCTACTTCGCTCAGGGAGCTAGATTTTGCTCAGGGAGCTAGATTTTTGTTGGCTGAGCGTAGTCGAAGCCAGCAACCCCTCCAACTCCTTCATACCTTGCTGAATCTCAGCCTCTAACCTCGCCAAATCCGCAATGATATCCTTAGGAGCGCGATGATCGACCTCCTCATGTATCACCTCCTTATAACGATTTAGACTCAAATCATAGCCCTGCGCCACAATATCCGCCTTCGGCACACAAAAACTCTGAGCCGTGCGATCGCGATCGCGTTCCGTCGTATTGCGACCCTGCCAACGACTCAACACGTCAGGCAAATTATTTTTAGAATGCTCCTCATCCGTCAACGGAGTAACAGGTAAAGCCCCCTGCTTATCCTCAGACAATAAAAGCGATCGCTTATCATCCAAACTCAAACCATCCGCCTTCACATCATAAAACCAGACAAAATCCGTACCACCCGACTCTGTTTTGGTGAATAACAAGATCGCCGTCGAGACCCCTGCATAGGGCTTAAACACCCCACTAGGCAAAGAAATCACCCCATCTAACTTCTGTTCCTCTACTAAAGCTCTGCGAAGTTCCTTATGTGCCTTCGATGAACCAAATAGAACTCCATCAGGCACAATTACCGCAGCTCGTCCGCCCGTCTTCAAAAGCCTCAAAAACAAGGCTAGGAATAGCAATTCCGTCTTCTTAGTTTTGACAATCTCTAACAAATCCTTAGCCGTATTCTCATAGTCCAAAGAACCCGCAAACGGAGGATTAGCCAAAATCAGCGTATAAGCCCCTTCATCCCCTGCGTGTTCCTGTGCCAGTGAATCCTTATAGCGAATATCAGGATTTTCCACACCATGCAACAGCATATTCATACTGCCAATTCGCAGCATCGTATTATCAAAGTCAAAACCATGAAACATCTGATGATGAAAATGCTCTCTTGACTTGTCATCGCGCAAAATCTCAGGGTAATGCGATCGCAAATACTCATTCGCCATCACCAAAAAGCCACAAGTCCCACTCGCAGGGTCACAAATCACATCCCCCGCCGTCGGAGCAGTTAGCTCCACCATCAACTGAATAATATGGCGCGGTGTCCGAAACTGCCCATTCTGACCAGCACTGGCAATCTTGCCCAACATATATTCATAGAGATCGCCCTTAGTATCACGATCTGCCATCGGCACACCATCCAAAGCATCGACCACCTTAGCCAACAGCGCAGGAGTCGGAATCGTAAACCTTGCATCCTTCATGTGGTGCGCGTAAGTCGAACCATCACCACCTAGCGATCGCAAAAAAGGAAACACATGATCGTTAACAAGCTCATACATCTCCGCCGCCGCAACGTGCTTAAACCTAGACCAGCGCATCTCATCATAATCACGTTCTTTAGCATCCTTACCCTCTGGGAAAATTCGACGCTCCATTGGTTTCTTAGTAAGATTTGCCTTGCTTTCTTCCAACGTGTGCAAATCATCAAGACGGCGCAAAAACAGCAAATAAGTAATCTGCTCAATCACCTCAAGCGGGTTCGATATCCCACCCGACCAAAAAGCATCCCAAATGCGATCGATTTGACTTTTAATTTCCCCTGAGATCATAGTTTGCCTGTCTTATCCGATTAAGTCTAAAAATTCTGGGTGATTAACAGTTTTGCACTCTTTAGACAAGATTTAGCTTTTCAGCCTTAATTTTCCTAGAAATTCGGACTAAATTCTACCCATATCTACTTAGTTAGGACTTACGCATCGGGTAGATGTAGCGCGTGCTTCGCACGCACTACATCTACCTAAAACCTAGTAAATTCGTTAGTCTTGCGTAAGTCCTATTAATAATTGTAGTAATTCCTCTTCTGAGAGACATTCCACTCCTAATGATTGCGCTTTCTCAAGCTTGGAGCCAGCTTCCTCGCCAACCACTAGATAATTTGTTTTTTTGCTAACAGAATCAGTCACTTTCCCTCCTGCGGATTTGATTAAATCTTTAGCTTCATCCCGTTTGAGAGTTGGCAAAGTACCTGTCACCACAAAGATTTTGCCAGCAATATTAGAATTTATGGCGATCGCTTTGCCTTCTTTCGGCACACTCATAAACTGTAAACTAGCAGTTTGAAGATGTTCCACTAAATTCTGATTAACTTCTTTACGGAACCAGTCATAAATGGATTGAGCGATTTCTTCACCGATGCCATAAATAGAAGCGATCGCCTGTTTATTAGCACTTGCTAATAACTCTACATTAGGAAAATTATCGACAATAGTTTGCGCGTTCACACTGCCCACATGCCTAATCCCCAAGCCATATAGCACTCGCGCCCAAGGTTTAGATTTAGACTGCGCGATCGCCGCAATAATTTTGTCAGCAGATTTTAGTCCCATACGATCAAGGGTTTGCAACTGTTCGCTAGTGAGTTCATACAAATCAGCAACGGAAGTGACATGATTTTCCGTAACTAATTGTTTAACCAATTTCTCACCAATGCCATTAATATCTAGAGCTTCACGGCTCACCCAATGCTCTAGCGCCCCCCGCACGATCGCAGGACATTCGAGATTAATACAACGGGTAGCCGCTTCATCTTCGGGCTTGAGAACGGGCTGACCACATTCGGGGCAATGGGTAGGCATCACAAAACGGATAGCACTATAGGAGCGTAACTCAGGTAAAATTCGCACCACTTCAGGAATGATTTCCCCTGCTTTGCGGACGATCGCCGTATCGCCGATATGTAAATCTAGTTCTGCGAGGCGATCGCTATTGTGCAAAGTGGCTCTAGAAACCGTCGTACCCGCAAGAAGAACGGGACGCAGTTCGGCAACTGGTGTGAGAGTGCCTGTGCGCCCCACTTGGACAGTGACCGCTTCAATTACCGTAGGCATTTCTTCGGCGGGATATTTCCATGCGATCGCCCAACGTGGTGTTTTTTGAGTAAAGCCTAATCGCTCCTGTTGTGGGAAAGAATTGAGTTTAATCACCATACCATCGGTCATATAGGGCAGATCATGCCTCGCAGTTGCCCAGTGATCGTAATAGTCTTGCAATTCTTGAATGGATTTACAGAGTTTTTTATTAGGATTAACGCGAAATCCGATTTGTTGCAAAAATTCCAGAGCTTGCCATTGAGAAGAAATAATAATGCCCTCACCCCCAGCCCCTCTGCCAGATGGCGAGGGGAGTAAGAATAGAGGTAAATCTGATATCGGAGGATTAGATTGTGAAAGTTTAGATTCGGGAAGGTGGATGGTATAGGCGAAGAAATCAAGACGCCGTTTGGCGACGATGCGGGAATCGAGTTGGCGTAATGTACCTGCGGCGGCGTTGCGCGGGTTAGCAAATAGAGCTTCTCCCTGTTGCGATCGCTCTTGGTTAATCTCGTCAAACATAGCGATCGGCAGAAATGCTTCTCCACGAATTTCTAAGTGATCGGGTGGATTTTCTAAATTAAGCTTTAAGGGAATAGAACGAATGGTTTTAATATTGGTAGTGATGTCTTCCCCTGCAACACCATCGCCTCTAGTTGCACCTCGCACCAGTATGCCTTGCTCATAGGTTAAGGCGATCGCAGAACCATCAATTTTTAATTCACAAACATATTTCATTTGAGAAACAAATTGCGAAGCAATTTGTTTCTCAAGATTCAATCCTTTTTGACAACGTTCTTGCCATATATTTACGTCATCAGAAGTAAAGGCATTTTCTAAGCTATAAAGTGGAACGTTATGCTGAACTGATACGAATTGACTAACGGGCTTTTCGCCGACGCGCTGGGTGGGGCTGTCGGATGTAATTAGCTGTGGATATTGCTTTTCGAGATCCAGTAATTCATAGTAGAGCGCGTCATAAACTGAGTCCTCCATCGTGGGAGCATCAAGGGCATAGTATTCATAACTTGCCCGTTGCAAAATCTTCCGCAGTTCTACGGCTCTTACTTGCAGAGTGTCTAGTGCTAAACCTTGGGGGCTTTGAGTTTCTCGAGCCATTGCGTTTCGATATCTTGCGAAGACAATTTTGTATGACTAATCCTAGCAAGTTTTGCTCCGTAAGTCCTAAAGAAGAGACTTAAGCCTCTTCTTTAGGACTTACGCAAAAACATCTTACAATACTCATTTTATCGTAGGAGCAATTCATGAAATGCCCCTACATTGAGTCATTTTGCGTAAGTCCTATTCTTACGCATCGGGTAGATGTAGCGCTTGCTTCGCATGCACTACATCTAAAACCTAGTAAATTCGTTAGTCTTGCGTAAGTCCTAATATGATTTATAGAGTTCTATCCTCTTCTTTTGATTTCTTTTTTAATTGCTTGCAATGTGTCTCCTAGAGCTTCCTTAAAGATGCTATAAAATGCATCAACGGGGGTAGAATCAGTGGGTTGAGCGCTAACAGTATACGTAATCAAAATTTGATTAGCAGGACTACTTGGGGCAGAAGATACAGGTTCTATTTTCCAATAGCCTTCCATTTGTGAGAGATCGCCATCAATAAGACGAAAATCAATCTGTTTACGATCGGTTTCCTGAATCGCGAGCTTGGTGCGTGAAGTGATCGTGACTACAAATACTTGACGGGAATCCACCTGCTCGATCACCCTGCGGTTATCACGACTCTCAAGGATTTTGCTAGAAGCCATATTTGGGATAAATTTAGAGAGATTAGCGTAGTCAGTCAAAACTGCCCACACCTTATCAGCGGAAGCATCCACTAGCACTCTTGCTTCATATTTCCCCTTTTCTCCTGTCACCACGGTTTGCCCACTACGCAAAGAATCACGCTCAACCGCAGGCAAGCGATCGACAGGACCATCAAACAGTGAGGCTCGGGCAGGCATGGCAGGCGCACAACAAGCGATCGCGATCGCCATCACCACAGCTGAGCCTGTAGAAAGTTTATTCATCAACTTTGATGCTAATTTTTGATGGGACTGCATGGAATTTGGATAGGATGAGTACTTTGTCATGAAATATTTTGCTGGTTCCTGTGTATGTATATCAAAATTTGTGGTCTTACAAAACTTGATCAAGCTCAAGCAATCGCTCAGATGGGAGCCGATGCGCTTGGATTTATCTGTGTTTCTTCATCACCACGATATGTCACTGCCTCAGAGATCGCTCTAATTACCACCAACCTAATACCTAACTATTCTAAGCTCGATTTAATTGGTGTGTTTCTCAACGCAAGTGCAGAGGAAGTTTACCGAACCTTAGAGCAAAGCCAATTAAATGGGGTGCAACTGCATGGCGATGAATCTCCAGAGTTTTGTCGCGAGGTGCGATCGCATTTAAATCAGATCAATCCCAAAATCAAGCTCATCAAAGCCCTCAGAGTTAAAGATTCTTCAGGTTTAGAAGAAGCCAAACTTTTTAGTAATGTGGTTGATGTGGTTTTACTCGATGCCTATGATCCGCAAATGGCGGGAGGTACTGGCAAAACCTTAGATTGGCGAATGTTGCGCGATTTTCGTCCCCATTGCGATTGGTGGTTAGCAGGAGGGCTATCCCCAGAAAATGTGGAACAGGCGATCGCTCTAGTATGCCCAGATGGTCTAGACGTATCTAGTGGGGTAGAACGTTCCGCAGGTGACAAGGATCTATCTAAAGTTAGGAATTTTGTAGCGATTTGTCGATCCATATAAATTAAGGCGGCACTCTATATATGCCGCCTTAATTTATATAGCAATCCGAAATGAGTTGAGACAGGCTTCGGCTTCGCCCAGCCAGCGTAGACTGATAGCTGAGCGAAGCCGAAGCCACAAATAACTTAGGATTGCTATATATGTGACATGTCGTATGTATTTAGATCTAAGATAGATTAAGGAGCTAATTCGCGTTCGTTTGCGTCACATGATTACATCGTGGAGATCACATCAAATAGATTTCATCAAAGACAATGCAAACTTAATCAACAGCGTTGAGGAGCAAAATTGTGAAAATTCCAGTTTTAAATAAGGTTACTTGGTTTGGACTAGTTGCCGCAGCGTTAGTTGGTGGCTCTGCTACGGCAATCTTACTCAATGGTAGTGAAAACATTAAGCAGCCAACGAGTCAGCCAAATCCTCAAACAGTTCCCACTACTACTAATCAAATTAGCCAGTCCCCACCTGCAACGCGAGCCGTTGACGGACAATTAGCGGTTTATTGGATCGAGTCTAGTAAAAACAAACTAATCGCTGTACCGATCGCGGTTCAAGCTAAAACTAACGACGAGGCGATCGCCTCAGTAATCAATACTCTAATATCAGAAAAACCACCTGAATCTAGCCTTTATAGCGCTATTCCTGCTAGTACAAAGGTGTTGAGTCTAGCGGGCAAAGCTAGAGAAGTACGGATTAATTTATCCAAAGACTTTACCAAAGGCGGCGGCTCCGCATCAATGCAAGGTAGGATTATTCAGATCTTATACACTGCCACTAGTGTAGAACCTGAGGCTAAGGTTTATTTATCCGTTGAAGGTAAACCTTTAAAATATATTGGTGGTGAAGGTTTAGAAGTACCACAACCGATGACCCGCAAAGATTTTGCGCTACAGTTTTAAATGAATTAGCAGTGCGGGGATTTGCCCCGCACTGCTAATTCTAGAGAAGACATAGCTTTGCGCTATATCGTTAATTTATATTTTTAGTAAATTATGTCGATCAACTTGCCTGATATTGATAGCCTTAGCCTGATTGAGCAAGTCTCGCAAATGGTGGTCGTGCGTACTTGTGGAATGTTGTACGACCATCAAATCCAATATCCACAGTGGGAATTACCGCAGGCAAAATTACAAACTCTGATCAGTGAGTATGGGGTTGGCGGCATAATTTTAATGGGTGGTAGTGCGGCGGAAGTTGCCTTAAAAACTCAGCAGATGCAGTCTTGGGCAAAAGTACCACTCTTAATTGCTGCGGATATTGAAGAGGGCGTGGGGCAACGATTTAGTGGGGCGACATGGTTTCCGCCGCCGATGGCTTTGCGGTCATTGTCCATGAAATATGCCGAAGCAATGGGCAAAATCACGGCGGAAGAAGCTTTAGCGATCGGACTCAATTGGCTGCTTGCGCCGATTGTAGATGTGAATAACAATCCCGAAAATCCTGTTATTAATGTGCGAGCATTTGGAGTCACCGCTGGTGAAGTAATGGATGCAACGCGGGGTTTTATTGCGGGAGCAAAGCAATATCCTGTGCTGACAACTGCCAAACATTTCCCCGGACATGGCGATACTTCGGTGGATTCCCATTTGCAAACGCCGATGATTCCCCACGATCGCCAAAGATTTGAGAAGGTTGAATTTCCGCCTTTCATTAATGCGATCGCCGCAGGTGTTGACGCAATCATGAGCGCCCATATTCTGGTTCCAGCTTTTGATCAACAGAATATCGCCACTTTATCCCATCATATTTTGACGGATATTTTGCGAAAGCAGATGGGCTTTGAGGGACTAATCACCACTGATGCTCTGATTATGTCAGGAGTCGCAAATTTGGGTAGTTCTGAAAATATTGCTGTACAAGCGGTGAAGGCTGGCGCAGATATTTTGTTGATGCCCGTTGATCCCATCGCCACCATTGACGTGGTTTGCAAAGCCGTGGAAAACCAGGAAATTGATCGCGATCGCATTCGCGCCTCGGTACAGAGGATTTGGAAAGCAAAACAAAAAGTTTGTGGGATTGCCCCTAATCTAAAACTATTGGGTAATTCTAAAAATCTAGGAGTTGCCAATGCGATCGCTACCAATTCGATTAATGTCTATTCGTCACTCCCAGAGCTGCAATCTGGGAATGTTCAAGAGCGTTTAAAAGCAAATTATCTCAATCTGATCATTGTTGACGATCCCCTTACCTGTGAAGAGTTTCTAAATGCGCGATCGCCTGCTGTTTTATTACCAAAAAACAAGGGCTATCAACGTATCGTTGCCGATGGCTTGACCCTAGCTAATCTCAAGGTTGAACACTTTCCTCACGTATTTATCCAAATCTTTAGTCGTGGAAATCCATTTCGCGGCAATACTAATCTCCATGAGAAGATTCAGATTCTAGTTACGGAACTGGTATTAGAAAACAAGTTGCAAGCAATAACCCTTTATGGTAGTCCCTATGACCTAGATCGATTATCCCCATTATTACCGCCTCAGATGCCTTGGGGCTTAGCCTATAGCCAACAGCCAGAGGCTCAGACGGCAGTTTTACAAAAATTAGGATTTGGATGAATCCTACTAAGTAGTTGGGCATAACGAAAACCTAAAGTTAAAACTTTTGGCTCAAGCGCAGCATGCGCCATAAGTTTTAGGGTTTTATATGTAATTTCGCCTAGCTACTTATGTCATCTTTATTCAGGTTTCTTGTGATAGCGCTAATTACGGCATCGACCTTAGTCGCTTGCAACTTTTGGGTCGGTAATGCACCTTCATATTTGCCTAATCAGTCTTTAGAACCTACAGCACTTCCATTAGTCTCAAGCATTGATCAGAAGAGTGTTAATCCACTTCGTCAACCCGATGCACCCTATTTGCAAACACCGTCTCAAGCGGTGATCAAAATGTTGGAAATGACAAAGGTCACAGCGACTGATGTTGTTTACGATTTAGGTAGTGGAGATGGCAGGATTGTAATTGCTGCTGCGCGTAACTTTGGGGCAAAGGCGATCGGTATTGAGAGTGATCCCGAGTTAATTAGAGATTCGGAAAAAGAAGCGAAATTAGTCATTTCTAAAACGCCGAACCTTAGCGATCGCATCAAATTTGTTAAACAAGATTTATTTAAAACTGATTTGGCTGATGCGACAGTAATTACGCTATATCTGAGTGAAAAAGCTAATCTACAGGTAATGTCCGATATTTTGCCGAAGTTAAAGTCTGGAACGCGAATTGTATCTTATCGATATAATTTTGGGGCTTTATCACCTATTCAAACGGAAAAGATTAAAATTAGCGACCAAGAATATATGATTTATTTGTGGGTTTCAGATTAGGTTTGTTAAGGAATGCAACTTTTATCCAGTTCGTCTCGTTATTTTCAAGCTGCCATATTTAGCGCGATCGCATTAGTTACAGTTCCCATAGCGACAATTCCTGCTCAAGTATCTGCTCAATCCGATCCACAACGCCTTTGTCCTGCTCAATTACAACAGGAGGTGGACAAGATCGCTAAATCTTCTAGATTGCAACCATCGCGAGTTGGGGTGTTTGTCCAAACCAATGGAGCTAACCCTCAAGTATTGGCAAATCTCGATGGTGATCGCCTATTTATGCCCGCCTCTAATACCAAGCTTTTCACAACGGCGATCGCTTTAAAAGTTTTGGGGGCAGACTACCGCTTTACCACGCGATTGATGTCTAGCAATTTACCCAATGCTCAAGGCATTCTCGAAAATGGATTATGGCTAGTAGTTTCGGGAGATCCTAGCTTTAGCTCAGCGACAGGCTTAAAATCTCTAGTTACTCAACTAAAAAATAAAGGGATAAAACGCATTAATGGAGGAATTTGGCCAAAAACTGTTCGTAAGGGTGAAGATATTGTAGGGAGTTGGGAGTGGCAAGATCTTCAAGAATATTACGCAGCTAGAGTTTCCCCCTTTACCATTGACGAAAACTCCCTGAATTGGCAAATCCGTCCTAGTAAATTAGGTGAACCTGCGCTCTTTGAGTGGGAAAATCCTACATTGGCGAGTGATTGGCGCGTAGATAATCAATCAGTGACAATTTCAGCAAATTCCACCTATAGCTTACCTGACAATGCTTTAAAAATTCTGCGCCCCTATGGACAGAAAGTGGTGATCATTAGCGGGGAGATTTCTGAAAAAGCTGAACCAGAAGATGGTGGGGTTGCGGTTCCTGATCCTGAAGCTAATTTTTTGCAATTATTACGTCAAGAGATAATTGCTCAAGGCATTGCTGTTTCAAACGATACATCTAAAAAGCTACCACCAACTCAAGATCTCGCGATCGCATCTTCAGAGCCAATTTCAACACTCATCGCTACCACCAATAAATCTAGCAACAATCTCTACGCAGAACTATTGCTGAGGGCTTTAGGTGAGAAATTTTATGCCAAATCATTACAAAAATCCGCAGGCGATCGCTTCTCTGAAGTCGTTCCCCTTAATAGTGTCAGGGGTGGAATTTATTCAATCAGAAAATATTTAGACTCAGTCAATATCTCTCCTGAGACAGTGATCCTAGCCGATGGATCGGGACTATCGCGCCGTAATTTGACGACCCCTAGAGCGATCGTCCAGCTTTTGCAAACCGTTGCCAACGAGCGCGATTTTCGTAAATCATTGCCGATTGCGGGAGTTGATGGATCCTTGTCCAAGCGCTTTAAAAATACTTTAGCTCAGGGGTTAATCGAAGCAAAAACTGGGACATTTGCAGGGACAATCACTCTATCGGGCTACGCCAGTCCCAAAAATTATCGTGAAGTAATTTTTAGTATCATGCTTAATAATAGCCATTTGTCCTCCAGAGAGTTGCAGCAATATGCTGATGCGATCGCTTTGCGATTAATTCGTCTTGAAAATTGTCAGTGACAAAACGACAGATCCCCTGTTCGTTGTTATCATTCGAGCCTTTGTTTTAGGCGCTGCCTTGTTTCTGACAACCAGTTCTTTGCAGAATTCATCAAATCCGAGTTCTTCTCTATGTCCAACCATGACGGAAATAAACAACGCCAGCGGCCTCCAATTTTACCCTATTACAGTAGTAGCTGAGCCTTGGCGCGGTAAGCATAACGTCTATGCGATATTTGCCGTACCTTTGCAATATAAGGAAATCTATAAGCGTTCAATACTGCTTGTCAAAGGTAATAATACTTCTTGGTATGTCACAATCACCGATGAACGGAAGTATGGCGCGACAACTCCTGAAGGACATTTTCTCTTAATTGGGTTCTTTCGCACTCGTCTTGCTCTATGGTATTGGATCAATGGTAAATTTGCCGATCTTCAGAAACCTTGCAACTGGACGCTCCATATTTTCCCTTAATACCCAAATATGTTATACCCAGAAGCGAGTGACGATGCTACGTGCCGCTACTCGCTTCTGGGTTTCGCGGGGAAATAACCCTCTCGATCGGTTGAAAAGCGCTATATTTGTGAGACAACACAGGAAATTTAAGGCATGGGAAATTTTGGTAGTTGGCTAATTAAATTAGGACAAAGTTTTCTTCTGATCGGACAGATTATCACCCACATTTTGATCTATCGTCGTTTTCATTGGCGCAACACCATTGAGCAAATGTCCAAGGTTGGCACAGAATCTCTGCTAATCACTTTGATTACCGCTTCCTTTGTTGGAGCTGTATTCACGATTCAAGTGGCGCGAGAATTTATTAACTTTGGCGCTCAACAGGCGATCGGTGGAATTTTAGCGATCGCCCTCAGCCGAGAGTTAATTCCTGTACTAACTGCCGTAATTATTGCGGGTCGGGTTGGTTCCGCCTTTACCGCAGAAATCGGTACAATGCAAGTAACAGAGCAGATTGATGCACTCTATATGTTACGCACAAATCCCATTGATTATCTGGCAACCCCTCGCGCGATCGCCTGCATCTTTATGTTGCCAATCTTGACTATTTTAGGATTCTTAACAGGGATGGCAGGAGGGCTATTTCTCTCGCAAGCAATGTACGCCATTCCCTATAACATGTTCCTCAATTCTGTGCAGGACTTACTTAAGCCTTGGGATTTAATTGCCGCTTTACTGAAATCCAGTATTTTTGGATTGTTAATTGCGACGATCGGGACAACATGGGGATTAACCACCACAGGCGGAGCAAAGGGCGTAGGCGAGTCCACTACTACTTCTGTCGTCACCGCACTACTCTCAATATTTATCAGTAATTTCTTCCTGTCATGGGTATTCTTTCAAGGTATTAGTTCATCTATAACTGGACGTTAATATGATGAGGATGGGCGATGCAAAGCATCGCCCATCCTCATCATATTAATAGAAAGCGAACCTAACATAAATATGCTCAACCTCATCAATCCTATTAATACGATCAAGTTTTTGCAGCAAATTCAATGGGTAGCTGATCCAGTTGGCTATATGGAAACAGCAGCACAAAAACATCCAGATATTTTTTCTGCTAGTATAGTCGGCTTTGACGGTTCTCTCGTTTTTGTAAATGAACCTCAAGCTATTCAGCAGATTTTGACTAATGATCGCAAGCAATTTAGCACCCCAGGAGAATTGAATGGTATTTTAAAACCGATTGTGGGTGATTCTTCAGTATTTACCTTGGAAAGCGATCGCCACAGAAAACGTAGACAGCTAGTGATGCCAGCCTTTCATGGATCGCGAATGCAAAATTATGGTCAGATTATTTGTGATTTAACCAATGAAGTATTGAGTCGCATAACACCTCAGCAAACATTTTTAGCTAGAGATGTGATGCAGGATATTTCTTTACAAATCATTTTGCGAGTAGTGTTTGGGTTAAATGTTGGCGATCGCTGTCAGGAACTCAAATCCCTGATGACGAAAATGACGGAACTATTTACTTCTCCATTAACCTCAGCCTTTCTCTTTTTTCCATCTTTACAAAAAGATCTCGGTAATTGGAGTCCTTGGGGCAATTTTTTGCGTCAACGGGAACAAATTGATAAATTGATTTATGCGGAAATAGCGGAACGACGTGCTAATCATGAGCCTGAGCGAACTGACATTCTATCCATGCTCATGTCTGCCACGGATGAAGATGGAAAAAGCATGACCGATGTGGAGTTACGGGATGAACTGCTCGCTCTCCTGATTGCTGGACATGAAACTACTGCAACTGTCATATCATGGGCTTTGTACTGGATTCATCGCTTACCAGAGGTCAAGGACAATCTATTAGCAGAGCTAAACACTGTCAGCAATCGCACCGATTGGATGAGTATTTTTAAGTTGCCCTATTTAACGGCAGTATGTAATGAAACAATGCGAATCCATCCTGTCGCAATGTTGACTTTTCCAAGAGTCGTAGAAGAAACCGTGGAACTATTAGGATATAAATTAGAACCAAAAACTGTTGTACTTGGTTGCATTTATCTATTACATCATCGCGAGGACTTATATCCTCATGCGACACAGTTCCAACCACAACGCTTTCTTGATCGCCAGTTCTCTCCCTATGAATTTATGCCCTTTGGTGGTGGCGCACGGCGTTGTGTTGGTGAGGCTTTAGCCCAATTTGAGATGAAGATTGTGATCGCTACAATTTTATCTAACTACAAGCTGGAATTAAGCGATCGCCGCCCTGTAAAGCCCCAAAGACGTGGTGTCACTCTTGCTCCTGCTGGTGGAATTAAAATGATTCGCTCCTGAATGAAAAAGCTGTACTAACTGGCAAGACAGTTTCCTATCTTCGAGGCAGACTCCCTGTGTCCCAAATTCGGCCAAAAATATCGCCAGAGAATGCTCTAACTTTGCAAAAACACCAATAAAGCTTTGAAAAGCGCGATTAAATCGGTAATGCAGCAATTAAAAATCAATGATTTTTAATTGCTGCATTTCTGGATTACAAACTATATTGGAGATTAATATCCTTCTTGAACTCAAATCGCTCTAAAAGAGAATGGATGCGCGAAGCGCGAAAATTTGACTAGCCGAAAATTTCCGCAGGATCGGCAGATTGAACCTTTCGTAGCGAAATTGCCCCAGAAATCACACACATCACCATAGTTAAAATCATCACAGGTATAGCTTTATCCCAAATATATAGCGGTAATAAGGTGGCATTTTTAGTGAGATTGTAAAGCCCAAAGGAGATACCTAATCCGGGGATAAACCCTAAGATAGATAGTACAAATGCTTCTTGAATGACGACTTGAGCTAAGTATAGGTTGCTATAGCCCATAGCCTTAAGTGTTGCATATTCTGCAAGGTGATCGGATACATCTGTATAAAGAATTTGGTAAACAATCACAATGCCAACGATAAAACCCATAACTGTTCCGAGGCTGAAGATAAAGCCGATCGCTGTACTTTTTTGCCAATAGCCTTTCTCAAAGTCAATATAACCTTGCAGTGTCAAAATGCGTGTGTCATCGATCGCCGCATCTTGAGATTTTTTAAGATCTTCAACTGTTAATTCTGACTTGGATATAAGAACTTTATTTTTATCTTCTTCGCGGATCATTTTGCCATCTGCGCCAACACTTTCTTTATATAAAATACGAATTCTTTTTCCATCAGGGGACAACTTTTCACGGGGTAAAACTACTGTGTCATTGGGTTGACTGAGAATAAAATTTCTCATTGCTTCGTAGGGTGAAGCATCAGGACGTAAATTGATTAAACCAATGTTAATTAATCCCGAACGACGGTTATCAAAAATGCGGAGAAAATTGGTGTCACTGGTCACTAACGCTCCATCAGCCGCAAAGGATGCACCTAGCTCAAATAGTCCGCCAATTAACAGTTTGCGATTAGCAACTTCGCGATTAACGACATTGTTGCAGGCAAAAGCAGCATCACTAAAATTTGCTTTTAGCGCCAAAGAGCCACATTCACTCACAATCGGTCCAAACTCGGCACGGGATGCTCGATCAAAGAGAACAACATCTTCGGTCTTAACGCGATCAATATTTGCCTCAGTCCCCACCATCTTAAAGACCTTAGCATCAGGATTTGCACCCAATACTAAAATATTACGAGTCTGTCCCGCAGGATCTTCTTGGATTTTCCAAGCTGCAAGTCCGAGATAAATAGGATTAACCGATTCAACTTCCTTCATCCCCAATGCTTGATAAAGACGGCGTTGGGAGAAATTTCGCATCCCCACAAGGTTTGTAGATTGGGGACTAATAATTACTAAATCCCCGACCAGATTGCTTTGGAGGCGGATAGCGCTAGTAAAAAGCGCATCGCGAAATCCCAATTGCAAAAACATTAAGACCACAGCAAAGGTGATCCCTGCGATCGCGACAAGTAGACGGCTTTTTTCGTAGGTAAGCTGTAACCAAGCGAGAGGTACGGCAAAAATCATAGATTAAACTTCAACTTTGACTCGGACTTGTAAATTGGTAAGTGCTGAAACTTTCTGGCTATTATCGAGTTTGATTTTAACTTCGATAATCCTGACATCGGTTTTGGCGGCAGGATCAGTGCCAAGTACATCGTTTTTAGCGATTCTTAAGCCAATGCGATCGACCTTGCCCGTAATTTCTCCTTCAAAGGCTTCACTTTGAATATTTGCCTTCTGCCCGACTTTAATTTTGCCGATATCCGTTTCATAGATTTCTGCAACTACATACATCTGACTAGTATTTCCAATTTCCACAACTCCATTAGTCTGGCTAACTACTTCACCAGTTTTAGAATTGACTTTGATAATCTGTCCAGCAAGAGGAGCACGAACTTGCGATAGATCTAGATCAACTTCAGCTCTTTTGACATTGACGATCGCCGTTTGTAACTGAGCTTCCGCCAATTGCACATCCGTTGGACGCACTTCTTTGACACTACTGAGCAACCCCTGAGATTGACGAAGTTGAAATTGAGCTTGCTGAACCTGTTGCTCTGATTGCAGAAGTTGACCTTGCAAGTTTTCCACCTTGAGGCGATAGGTATCTAGCAGAGTTTGAGAAACGGCTCCCTCTTTATAAACCTGTAGAAATCGATTGTAATCTCGACCCGCAATTTCTAATTCAGAGCGAATTCGTGTCGCATTAGCTTCGACGGATTTAATATTTGCCGCAGCAGAAAGTACATTTCCTTCTTGAGCAACAATATCACCACTTTTCGCCCCTGCCAGTACTTTAGCGAGACTGCGCTCACTCTCTTGAGCTTGACTTTGAGCTTGAAGTAGCGCGGCAACAGATCGATCATAACTGTCGAGGATGGCGATCACCTGACCTTCTTTCACAGTATCCCCCTCTTTGACCAACAACTTTACAATGCGAGATGTCCCAAGGGCAGATGGAGATGCAACCTTGACGACTTCTCCCTGTGGCTCTAAGCGACCTAATGCACTAATCGCTCTTGTTTGTTCTTTAGTAGTACTACTATTTACTGGTGCAGAGCTTGTTTGTGCTGAGTTATTGCTAGAGCGCCCCAACACAAACCAAATGCTCACGCCTAATAGTGACAATGCGATCGCGATCGCAGGGATCAAAAATTTATTTGCTCTTTTAGGTTCTAAGGCATTTTTCATGGTGCTAGGCTGTGCGTTTAGAAGAAACTGATTGATGGCTATCCACATATCTTACTCTCTCTATGGGTTTTGATCCAAAACCCATAGGGAGGTAACCCTGCTTTTGAATTTTTTAAGAAAAGTTTCTAAAAAAATGTTAGTTTTCTGGTAGCGTAATCTTTTTTGCAGTGCAACGTACTGATTTAAAACCCAGATAATTTTGGGAAAGTGTTGCGAAGCAACCCTTCTCAAAATTATCTGGACTACATCAAGAGTAAACATCGATGGAGCAAGTCAGATCTCTGATCAACAATAGTAGAAACTTGGTTACACCCTTACTAGAACTACGTGGAATCCATAAAAAATTTGGCGATAAGACTGTCCTTAATGGGGTTGATCTCACGGTACATACAGGAGAAGCGATCGCCATTATTGGTCCTTCTGGGACTGGCAAATCGACTATTTTGCGCGTAATTTGCGGATTACTACCCGTCGATAGTGGTGAGGTTTATATCAATGGCAACCTTATTTCACCTGAAGAAGACATCCAAGAAGGAAACTATGGGCTCAACATTGGCATGGTGTTTCAAAATGCTGCGCTATTTGACTCGCTCACTATTGCTGAAAATATCGGGTTTTCATTATTTGAGCATTCGCGCTTGTCTAGACGCGAAATTTATCGACTAGTGGAACATAAATTAGCTTTGGTGGGGCTAGATAATATTAGCGCTCTCTATCCTAGCCAACTGTCGGGAGGGATGCGAAAGCGGGTAAGTTTTGCCCGTGCGATTATGGACGACCCAACAGCGAAAGCCCAAACAAAAAAAATCCTACTCTATGATGAACCAACCGCAGGGCTTGATCCTGTTGCTTCAACGATTATCGAGGACTTAATGCGATCGCTACGGGAACAGCAAGTTTGTGATAGCTATATTGTCGTGACCCACCAAGACAGCACGATTCGTCGTACTGCCGATCGCTTGATGGTTTTATATCGCGGATCGGTGCGCTATGCAGGAAACGTGAGTACAATTGATAGTGCCGACAATCCGTATGTCAGACAATTTTTTAGTGGCAGTACTGAAGGTCCAATTCAACTTTTGACAAAGGAGGTATGAGACTCGTGCAGCGAAAAACATTACGCGACGGTGCGCTTGGCTTATTTATCATCGGTGGAGTCGCAGCTCTTGGTGGAGCATTACTGTGGCTACGCGGGCTGCAACTCAATAGTTCTAAGTTCACATTTACGATTAAATTACCCGATGCTAGTGGATTAAATACTGGCTCAGTAGTTAGGTTTCGTGGTGTAGAGGTGGGGCGAGTCACGGCTCTGATCGCCCAAACCGAGGGTGTAGAGGTGCAGGTAGGCATCGAAAACTCGAAATTGATTATCCCCAAGCAATCTTTAGCCGAAACTAATCAAAGTGGTTTTTTAGGCAATACCAATATTGATATTTTTCCACCTAAGGACAAACTAGAACTATCTCCCAATCTCAATCCCCTCGCTAAGGACTGCAACAATGACTTAATTGTTTGTCAGGGTGGACAAATTGAAGGCTCTAGAGGTGTAAGTTTTACGGTGCTGCTCAAAGATATGAGTTTCGCCCTACGCAAAATTAATGACCAGAACTTGATTGATAATCTCAATGACACTTTAATAGTCGCCAAATCGACCGCCAAAAGTATTCAAAAACTAAGCGAATCTGCTAATCGTGTAGTTGGCACGTTTGAAAATCAGCTTGTCAAATTTGGCGATACGGCAGATGCGATTAGTGGGGCAGCGAATAAAGTCGGTAGTGTTGCCAATAGCGCCCAAGATTTAATCGAAGTCAACCGTGAAAAACTAGCCCAAACCCTTGATGGGATTGCATCTGCCTCAAGAGAAGCGCGATCGCTGTTAGACAGTGCTAAGCCTTTGTTAAATGATGGTAAGCTGATTGCTAATTTGCAGAAACTTGCTGAAAATGCAGCAGAGACTTCGGCAAATCTTCGTAAAGTGTCGGGAGAGCTCAATGATCCTGCCACGATCTCATCTTTCCGCGACACCCTTGATTCAGCACGTGCTACCTTCGCCAATGCAAAAAAAATCACGGCTGATCTCGATGAACTAACGGGTGATCCTAAATTTCGCGGCAATATTCGCAATTTGATCAATGGCTTAGGTGGTTTACTTTCGACAGCACCTAATCTTGATAATTTAACGACGAACACCTCGCGTTCGAGTGAAACTGCTAACGATGCTAAGTCTCCGAGCAGTATCGAAGTTACTCGTAACAAATTCTTCAAGCCTACTGCAAACGATAATCAAGTCAACCGTGAAAAATATCACACTCCCGAAAAAGTCAAGATTAACAGTCCCAGACCAAACACCACAGTTGGTAAATCGGATGCACTTCCATTAACCGAGGCTGCTAGTTTTGATAGCTCTGGTGATCAATGAATTTAACACCTAGTCAAGTTTGGTTAATTATTGGCTTGGCTCTTTGTGTGATCGAGTTGCTAGTCCCATTGCCCACCATGTTAATCGCGGGGGCAATGGGATTAGCGGCAATACTGGCTGCGGCGATCGCTTTTCTGCTACCAAATGTTTTGCCTATGGCACTGCAAATATTAGCTTGGATGATGATTTCAGGGATATTAGTCAACTTATCTCGTCGCTTTATTCCGAGAGACTCTCACCAACTCAAAGAAGCTAGTGGAGGCTTCACACTCACGGAAATTCCCGCAGGACAAACGGGAAGGGTGCAACATGAAGGAGTCTCATGGAAAGCCAGATGTGATGATCCTCAGATCGCGATCGCTGGTAACCAAAAAGTTATCGTTGTCCGTAGGCAAGGTACAACCTTGATCGTTGTTCCCGAAAGTTGGCTTGATAGCTAAACACAAAAAACAAAGAATTGAGGGCGAGTGAAGCATTACCTTCAAAAAGAAAGCTGAGACGCAAAGCCTTTCAGCTTTCTTTTTTATTTGTCATGAAAAAATATTAAAAGAAAATAATTTTAAAACCAGTTAGCGAAAAAGTTTTCCACAGAGTTTTCCACAGATATAGAAGGTTTTTCCACAGATATCCAAGAGTTTTCCACAGGTTGTTTTATGACATAAGATGTCTTTTCCTTACGGATTAAGGATTTATTAACAGGGGATTATCTTTACTTGGGAAAACTTTTTAAAGACCATATTTCATGAAGATATGTAAATCAATTACCTTGAAAGTAGTGATTTACTCAAAACAACTTTGCTCATATATCATTTTTGTTACTTATTTCGTTACGTTGACAATAACTCCTAGTTGAACGCACAATTAAAGCCCGACCTCTGAAAATGGTTGCGATATTCCTATCAAACTTGTTTAAAAGTTGAGGTTTCAGCATGAGTACGACCGTTAGCATCCTTGCCGAAATTCCTGAAGAATTGCACGAAACCCTTAAGCGCTATCTAGAGTCTCATCCCGACTGGGATCAGGATCGGGTATTTGCCGCCGCTTTATCTTTATTCTTGTTACAAAATGGTGGTAGTGGCGATCGCCTTGCATCCCATAGTTATCGCAGCACTGCCAAGGTCTATTTAAATGCCTTATTTCAACATTAATATAGCGTTTTAGGTGGGGAAAACTCACCTAAAACTCGCTATAAACTTGTTAACTGGGACGCAAACCTTCTGCAATCAACAAGTTTTTTAACCCTTCACTAAGCTACAAGGCTCAGCAATAGCAGCTTCCTTGTAATAGACTGAGAGTTGCTCAATTGACCTAAACCTCCCAAGCTATGACTTCCGCTCAAACCACTGAAGTTAATCAACCCTTAGATGTTCTTGTCGTTGGTGCAGGAATTTCAGGACTCACGATCGCCCATGAACTCGCGATCTCCAAAAATTATCGTGTTTTAGTGGTGGAAGCTCAGGATCGCGTCGGTGGTGCAATTACTAGCAATCGGAATGATGAAGGCTATCTATGGGAAGAAGGCCCCAATAGTTTTCAGCCCGCTCCTGAACTATTGCGCCTCGCCGTACAGGTTGGCTTAAAAGACGAAATACTATTTGCCGATGGCAAATTACCTCGTTTTGTCTTTCTCAAGGGCAAACTTAACGCTTTGCCAATGAGTCCACCCAAGGCGATCGCCTCACAGCTTTTAACATGGGGTGGCAAAATTCGCTTAGCCTTAGGAGCCCTTGGTTTTGCCCGTCCTGCAATGGCAGGTGAGGAATCCGTCGATCAATTTTTTTCACGTATTCTCGGTAAACAGGCGGTTGAGCGTTTAGTTGCCCCATTCATCTCTGGCGTATACGCGGGTGATCCCAAACGCCTCAGTGCCAAAGCTGCCTTTGCCAAGATTTCTCATCTGGAAACTAATTATGGTGGCTTACTAGCAGGTGCGATTTTATCCATAAAAGATCGCAAAGCCAAAAAGCTAAATGATCCCAATATTCCCAAGCCAAAATCTGGCGAACTTGGTTCTTTTCGTCAAGGCATCAAAATGTTGCCTGAAGCGATCGCAGCGAGACTCAGAGGGCAAGGTACGGCTGTAAAACAACAATGGAATTTGCGATCTCTAGAAAAGCAAGGCGAAATTTATATTTCTAAATTTGATACACCTACGGGCGAAGAAGTTGTGCGATCGCGAGCGATTGTTCTCAGTACCCCCGCCTATGTCAGCGCCAAGTTATTACAGGATTATTTACCCGTCGCCAGCCAAGCCTTAAGTGAGATCTTTTATCCCACAGTAGCTTGTGTAGTACTAGCCTATCCCAAGAGCGAATTTGCCTATGACATGAAGGGTTTTGGCAACCTAATTCCCCGTACTCAAGGAGTCCGCACGTTAGGAACAATTTGGTCATCCAGTCTATTTGCAGGACGCGCTCCCGAAGGTTGGCAACTATTGCTCAACTTCATTGGTGGTACTCTTGATCCCGCTTTGGCAAAGCTTTCAGAGTCCGAAATCATTCAGGCTGTGCATCAAGACCTAAAGAAAACAATTCTTCGTCCTGACACAAAAGCGGAACCCAAAGCGATCGCTGTGCATGTTTGGGATAAAGCAATTCCTCAGTATGAAATTGGGCATTTAGAGCGCCTTGCCACTGTGGAAACTGAATTGCAAAAATCTCAAGGCTTGTATATCAGCGCCAACTTTATCGGTGGCGTAGCTTTAGGTGATTGCATCAAGCGTGGTTTGCAAGAAGCAGACAAAATTGATGAATTTTTAAAATAAACATTGGAATGAGCGTTGCTCATCCCAATGTTTGAAGATTTGCTACTAGAGAATAATATGACTGGATTTGTTGGGCTACACGTTCATACTGAATATAGCTTGCTCGATGGGGCAAGCCAAATTCCTGATATGGTCAAACGCGCGGTCGAGTTAGGAATGCCCGCGATCGCCTTGACCGATCATGGTGTCATGTATGGAGCGATCGAGTTAATCAAAATCTGCAAATCCAAAGGAATTAAGCCAATTATCGGTAATGAAATGTACGTCCTCAATGGCGACATCACCAAACAATATAAGAAAGGAGACAGAGAAGGAAAAAAATATCATCAATGCGTTCTCGCTAAAGATACACAGGGCTATCGTAATCTTGTTAAACTAACCACAATTTCCCATTTACAAGGTTTTCAAGGGAAGGGAATGTTCGCCCGTCCTTGCATTAATAAAGATTATTTATTGCAATATAAAGAAGGTTTGATGCTTACCTCTGGATGCTTGGCAGGAGAAGTTCCCCAGGCAATCATGAATGGTGATCCGAAATTAGCGCGGGAAGTAGCGGCTTGGTATAAAGAACATTTTGGTGATGATTATTATTTAGAAATTCAAGATCATGGCTATCCTGAAGATCGCGTTGTGAATGTGGAAATATGCAAGATTGCCAAAGAATTAGATATCAGGGTAATTGCTACGAATGATTCTCACTTTACTTCTTGTATGGATGTAGAAGCCCATGACGCATTGCTTTGTATTCAAACTGGCAAATTGATTTCTGATGAGAAGCGTCTCCGTTATAGCGGTATGGAATATTTCAAATCCTATGATGAGATGAAGCAGCTATTTCGTGATCATTTAGAAGATAAATTAATTGAAGAGGCTTTAGCGAATACTCTTCATGCTGCCAATAAAGTCAAGCCCTACGACCTCATGCGCGATCCCCGTGCAGCGGATTATCCAATTCCTGAAGGACATACTGCCGACACTTATTTTGAAGAAGTAACATGGCAAGGCTTATTGCAAAGATTTAA
The DNA here is from genome assembly GCA_943371975.1 of Pseudanabaena sp. UWO311. Lineage (GTDB taxonomy): Bacteria > Cyanobacteriota > Cyanobacteriia > Pseudanabaenales > Pseudanabaenaceae > Pseudanabaena. The sequence goes on from CALRWX020000053.1 coordinate 24,656, forward strand.
TGCGAAAACCCATGCTGAGATTTCACAGGAATATCAAGAACGTCTACGCTTTGAGTTGGGAATCATCATGCAAATGGGCTTCGCCACCTACTTTCTGGTTGTGTGGGATTATATCAAATATGCCAGAGATAAAAAGATTCCCGTAGGTCCTGGGCGTGGCAGTGCAGCAGGTTCTCTAGTTGCTTATTCTCTCGGTATTACCAATATTGACCCGATCCATCACGGACTTCTCTTTGAGAGATTTCTCAATCCCGAACGGAAGTCTATGCCCGATATTGACTCCGATTTTTGTATCGAGCATCGTGGCGAATTGATTGATTATGTCACTCAACGCTATGGACAGGAACGGGTGGCGCAGATCGTCACCTTTAACCGTCTGACATCTAAAGCCGTTCTCAAAGATGTGGCAAGGGTGCTAGATGTGTCCTACAGCGAATCTGACAAAATGGCGAAGATGATTCCAGTTTCGCGGGGTAAACCAGCTAAATTGAAGGTAATGATTTCTGAAGAGTCGCCAGCACCAGAATTTCGCGATCGCTATAAAAATGATGCCAAAGTCTTTGAATGGCTAGATATGGCAATGCGGATCGAAGGTGTGAACAAAAGCTCAGGCGTTCACGCGGCGGGTGTGGTAATTTCACCATTTCCCCTTGATGAGGTTGTGCCATTGCAACGCAGCAATGAAGGTCAGGTGGTGACGCAATACACGATGGAAGATTTGGAATCCCTCGGTTTGCTAAAAATGGACTTCTTAGGGTTAAAGAACTTAACCACAATTGAGCATACCAGCAAATTAATTCGTGAGAATCAAGATCCTAATTTCCATATTGATGCGATCGCCCCTGATATGTCCACAGAGGCAAATCAAAAGACCTATAAGCTGTTAGAAAAAGGCGATCTCGAAGGTATCTTCCAATTAGAGTCTTCAGGCATGAAGCAAATTGTAAAGGATCTCAAACCTTCTAATATTGAAGATATTTCTTCGATCTTAGCGCTCTATCGCCCCGGTCCATTGGATGCAGGACTAATTCCCAAGTTCATTAATCGTAAGCATGGTCGTGAAGCGATCGAATATCAGCATCATACACTAGAGCCAATTCTAAATAATACATACGGCGTATTATGCCTCGCAAAAGGAACTTTAATTGCTAGACCAGATGGCACAAGTACCGCAATTGAGAACATTCGCAAAGGTGATCTAATTCTCTCATCAGATGGTAAGCGAGTATGGTCAGCAAAAGTTGCGAAACAATGGCAAAGTGGAATTAAATCGATTGTTAAAATTACACTTTCCACAGGTACAGAGGTTTACTGCACGCCAGAGCATCGCTTTCTCACGCCAGAAGGCGATCGCTTTGCCTATGAATTCAAACCCTTAGACAACATCAAAAATGCTCATGTCAATGGTTCCATCATCTATGAAACTTGGCAGACTTCCAAAAACAATAAATTACTCAGTCCAAATGAAGCCTATCTATTAGGTTTATTAATTGGTGATGGACATTTAACTTCTAGTTCGCCTAATATCGCTTGCTCTGGCGAAGAAACTGCTAGTTGGATTGCTAATCTTATAGTAGAAACATGGGGAGGTGAGCCAAAGTATTATTTTCACACCCGTTGTTGGTATGCCTACGCAAAGTTTAATACGCAACCACAACCAACCCCATTAACTATCTTCATGGATAAAATTTATGGTGGTAGAAATTGGAAAGTTAATTCTAAAGACAAGCATTTACCTATAGATATTATTGATTATCAAGAAAGCGATCGCATTGATGTTTTGCGAGGACTATGGGATAGCGATGGTTCCTATACTCAAAATCCTTATTTCCGTAGTATTTCTAACCAACTTATTAAGCAAGTAGGGCAATTGCTGAGTAGTCTAAAAATCTCCTATTCTCTGCATTCAACCCATGTAATGATTACGGATATTGCCCGTTTTTATCAGCTAATTGGTGAGCCAAGATTACCTCAAAAGCTTACTGGTGAGAAAAAATACAACTTCATTACTGTACCATCTTTGCGAATGCAGGAAGAGTTAGAAGAGGCGATCGCTACAACGGATCGAGAAAGTCGCAAAACTGCTAAGCGTTCTCTTCAAGCAGGAGTAATGTTTAAACCTGTGCGATCGCAATATGCGTCAAAGATTACGGGTTGGACTGAAGCGTATCAAAAAATTTATACAGAGACGTATCTACAAGATGCTCGTCCAGTATTTGTCGTATCTGTTGAAGATTGGGGAACATCTGAATGTTTTGATATTGAAATGGCAGATCAAGGCTCTCCCTATTTCCTAGCCAATGGAGTCGTTACCCATAATTGTTACCAAGAGCAGATTATGAAAATGGCGCAGGAACTGGCGGGATATTCCCTCGGTGCTGCGGATATGTTGCGGCGAGCGATGGGGAAAAAGAAGCCTGAAGAAATGGAAAAACAGCGTTCCATTTTCCTAGATGGTTGTGCCAAAAATGGCATTAGGTCAGAGATTTCTAACGATCTCTTCGATCAGATGGTGATTTTTGCGGAATATTGTCTCAGTTACGATACGTTAGTGCGAACTGTTGAATATGGCTTAATGCCGATCGGTAAAATCGTTGAGCATCAAATTGAATGTAATGTTTACAGTGTCGATGAGAATGGTTTTGTCTACACTCAACCGATCGCTCAGTGGCACGATCGCGGTAATCAAGAAGTCTTTGAATATGAGTTAGAAAATGGCGATCGCATTAGAGCCACGAAGGATCATAAGTTCAAGACTACTGATGGTGAGATGGTAGCGATCGATGAGATTTTTGAACGTGGGTTAGATTTGGCGATCACCCACAGCGAGAAATTAAGCTATGATTTATCTGTCGTCAAATTATATTAAGGTGTTTAAAACGGATGCAATGACAACTCAAGAAGCAAGCCATAACTTAGATAGATTGATTGATCGTATCATTGATAATGTACAACCAACAATCCTTTGTAATGATAGAGGTAACAAGGCTATTTTGATCTCTCTAGACGAGTTTTCTACTTGGCAGGAAACCTTATATTTGCTATCTCTAGACGAGTTTTCTACTTGGCAGGAAACCTTATATTTGCTATCTACTCCCTTTAATGCCAAACATCTACTTGATTCAATTCAATCTGCAAAAGCAGGTCAAACTATCGAAATTGAAAGGCGATCGCCTTAGATTTAGTAACTGTCTTTTAGCTTTCTCATTGCCTGTTGTACGCTAACACCAACTTGTAACGCATCATTGAGAAACTCGGCATATTCCACAGCTCTAACCGTTGTTTTTTCTGATTCTATTGTAGCAATACTGCGGACAAATAAAAAAAGGAGACAAAAAAGCTATTCATCGGATAAGGTGCAAGTGTTGAAACAAAACACCAAATGAATAGCATCATCGATATAGTACCGAAGATAGAGAGTAAAGTACAACAGAAATTTCTATCAATGC